>NZ_JBEXXX010000005.1:0-276705 GCF_040630635.1 Streptomyces sp. NPDC005761
GGTCGCCGGGTACGACGTGACCACGCAGGGAGCCGCGGTGCGCGCCAGGATCGGCGTGACCGGGCAGTTCGCGTCGGTCGACGAGTACCTGTCCGCGGGTCAACTCCGGCCGCTGCCCAGGGCTTTGCGGCCGGTGCCCGGAGGCAGGGCCGGCCGCTCGGGAGCCTGCTGCTCGATCCGTAGCGCCAGGGCGGGACACCGGCGTACGGCACGCTGTGCGCGTCCCCGCAGGTGCATGGGAACGGCGGCGTCCGCGAGTGCCGGATATCCGTCGGGGCCGAGCCTGATCAGCTCCGGGACGATGTCCGCGCACAGGCCGTGGCCCCGGCAGAGCGTCCAGTCCACGGCGAGCTTCTCACCGCTCGGAATGGACTCCTCCACGTCCTGGTAACCAGGTGCGGGGAGAGGGAGGACGCCGAGCGTCTCGCGGCCGCAGCCGCCGTCCAGCACGTGCGCGGCCAGGTCGTCGGTGAACGCGGAGAGCGTGGAGGACAGGAATCGCGCCGAACCGTCCGGGTGCTTGCAGGCCCCCCTGCCCTTGACGGCCAGGGTCACTTCACGCAGCGCCTCCAGTGAGGCCGGCCCGCCCCCGTTCAGTACGTCGGAGAGCCCGCCCGCGGCGGCCGGCAGCCCCAGCTTGCACGGGCCGCACTGGCCCGCGGTCTCGGCGGCCAGCCAGTTCGCCACACGCAGGGATTCGCCCAGCGGACAGGTCTCCGGCCCGATCGGCAGGATCGCGCCCGCTCCCAGCGCACCTCCCGCCGCGGCCAGCGACTCCCGGGAGACGACGGCGTCATGCGTGGCGTTCGCGCTGATCCAGTTGCCGTGATAGCCGCCCGTCAGCACGCCCTGAGGCAGCGGGGGCGCACCGGCCAGCTGGAGCACGTACCGCAGCGGCACACCCGTGGGCACCTCGATGACCATCGGACGCGCGACCGCTCCGGAGAGGGTGAGCAGCACCGTTCCGGGCTCGTCGGGCAGCCCGGTGTTCCCGTAGCGGCGGGCGCCTATGCGTGCGGCGACAGCCAGTTGTGCGTACGTCTCCGCGTTCGACAGCAGGGTCGGGGCGCCGCCGACCCCCGACTCGGCGGCCCGTTCGCGGCGCCCCGGCGGCAGGGCGGGACCACCGGACGCGGCCCGGATGACGGCCGAGGCCTCCCCCGAGACCATCCGCTCCGGCGTCCGCACCACCCGGGCCCGCAGCGGCTGCCCGCGCCGGTCGGACAGGCCCCGCTCGGCCAGGGCGGAGCGCACCGAGATCTCCGTGGAGTTACGGGTGACGGCGACGATCAGGGTGCGGGCGCCGAGCGCCTCGGCGGCCAGCAGAGCGCCGTCCAGGATGAGGTGCGGTGCGCGGTTCAGCAGCACTGTGTCCTTGCGGCAGGCGGGCTCGCCCTCACTGCCGTTGATCACGACGACCGGCCGCACCCCCCGCCGGATCGACGCCTTGGCGACGGCCCGCAGCTTTCTGCCGAAGGGGAATCCGGCACCGCCGCGGCCGTTCAGCGAGATCGACTCGGCGAGTTCCGCCAGGCGTTCGCCGGTCATCGGCTCCAGCGGTCCGTGCACCTTCAGGTGCATGCCGAGGTCGAGCCGCTCCACCAGGTCGAAACCGCTGGTCAGTTGAGGGAGGCCGACAACGCGGACTTCGGGGACGTCGGGGAGGGGGATGTTCACGGTCGGTCTCCTGCGGGTGCGGTCCAGGGTTCTCCGGCCGGGGGCGGGTAGAACGGCCCCGGGAGCGGTGCGGTGTCGCCGACGGCGGGCAGCGGAGCGGTCGCTGCTCCGGCGGCGTACGGAGGTTCCTGGACGGGGACGTAGGGGGCGGCGGGCGTCGGTGCGGGTTCGAAGGACGGTGCGGGGGGCTCGTACGCGGTGTACGGGGAGCGGGCCGCCCCTTCGGGCGCGGGCGGCGTGCGCAGCGCCCGGGCCGGCGGAGCGGGTGACGGCGTCGGCCAGCGCCCGGAGGGCTCCCGCCCCGCGGCGGACGGCGAGACCGCGCGGTACCCGGCGGCGATCCCCGGCCCGGGCCCCGTGAGGCCGCCGGGCGTGCGCGGGAGCGGGCCCGTGAGGCGGTCGGAGCTCCGGGGCGGGGCCTCGTACAGCGGCGGGGCGGGAGCTGGGAGTGTGGCCCTCGGCTGCTCGAAGGACGAGGGCAGCGGGGTGCCCCGCACCTGACTGCCGCGACGGGCCCGGCCGGCGCCGCCGTCGTCCGTCCCGTACGCCCCCGGCAGGGCCGTGGTGTCCGCACCGGGCAGGGGCGCCTCGCGGATCACCGGATCCGGTTCGGCGGGCAGGGCATCCGGCTTGATCACAGCGGTGATCAGCCCGGCGATCCGCCGCTTCACCGGCGGCGGCAGCATGCGCAGGCACAGCACGGCCGCCACGGCGACCAGACACAGGCTGTACATCACGACGACCCAGACAGCGGGCGGCCGGCCCGCGTACAGGCCGTGTACCAGCGCGGAGCACCAGGCCGGGTAGGACAACGCGTGCAGTGCCCGCCAGCGCCCTGCGACCTTGCTGGGCGTGGCGAAGGCGCTGCGCAGCGCGCCCGTCGCGGCGGCCACCACCATCAGCAGCCCGGCCAGCGCGCCGAAGCCGATCAGCCCCGCCGTACCGCTGACGCCGAGGCCGAAAGGTATGACGGCGCCGAGCAGCGCCACATGCCCCAGCGAGACCTTCACCGTGACATGCAGCAACAGGAAGCCCAGCGAGGCGGCCGCGGCGGTCCGGTGGACGGCCTGACCGATCAGCCGCTGACGCGAGGAGAGGAACAGCCGGTCGGTCGCGAGCAGGCCCCAGCCCACCGCGGCGGTGAGCGAGACGAGCGAGAGGACGCCGGTCGTGAAGTCGAGCGTGGTGCGCACTCCGTCGCTGCCCGCCACGGCGAGCAGCGGCAGGAGTACCAGCACAGCGACGGTAAGTCCGCCCTGCGCGTGACGGCTCGGCCCCTGGAGTGGGGCGGCCGATGAGCGGATCTTGCGATGAGGGTTCATGGGGGGCGACTCCGAATGGCTCGGCAAAGCGGTCCCGTTGCCGCATGCTAAGTCGCTCCATACCGGCCGGTACGAGGTTTGGATGGTTGCCCCGATAGAGGGCATTACGCGGAGTAACCCCCGCTTCCCGGACGTTCTGCCGCACGATTCGCCGCCCGTGGTGTCCACGGATCGGCGGCCCCGGAGGGGGACCGGGCCTGTGCGGTACCCTGACGCCATGCGTGCCGTACGCCTTCTGCTTAGTGAGCCGCGCTGATCAGTCCCGACCGGTGAGAATGCCTGGTCGGCATCGGCGCGGCGTCCCCTCCTGTGCGAGGGGATTTTTCGTTTCCGCAGACGCGTGTCCGTAGACGTGGGCGCCCGGCAGATGACGATCGATGGAGCTTTGAGGATCATGAGCGAGACGAATTCCGCAGCCGACGTTGCTGCGCCGCACCGCTATACGGCAGCGATGGCCGCCGACATCGAGGCACGCTGGCAGGACTTCTGGGACGCCGAGGGGACGTACGAGGCGCCGAATCCGACCGGCGACCTGGCGGGCGACCCCGAGCTGGCCGCCAAGCCGAAGAAGTTCATCATGGACATGTTCCCGTACCCCTCGGGTGCGGGCCTGCATGTGGGCCACCCGCTGGGCTACATCGCCACCGACGTCTTCGCCCGTCATCAGCGGATGACCGGCCACAACGTCCTGCACACCCTGGGCTTCGACGCCTTCGGCCTGCCCGCGGAGCAGTACGCCGTCCAGACCGGCACGCACCCGCGGATCTCGACCGAGGCCAACATCGAGAACATGACGGCGCAGCTGCGCCGGCTGGGGCTGGGCCACGACAAGCGCCGCTCGTTCGCCACGATCGAGTCCGAGTACTACAAGTGGACCCAGTGGATCTTCCTGCAGATCTTCAACTCCTGGTACGACACCGAGGCGGACCGGGCCCGGCCCATCACCGAGCTGGTCGCCCAGTTCGAGTCCGGTGAGCGCGCGACCCCCGACGGCCGCGAGTGGAGTGCGCTGAGCGCTGCCGAGCGCGCCGACGTCCTGAGCGACCACCGGCTGGCCTACGCCTCCGACGCGCCCGTCAACTGGTCGCCGGGTCTGGGCACCGTCCTGGCCAACGAGGAGGTCACTGCCGACGGCCGGTCCGAGCGTGGCAACTTCCCCGTCTTCAAGGCCAAGCTGCGCCAGTGGAACATGCGCATCACGGCCTACGCCGACCGGCTGCTGAACGACCTGGACGGCCTGGACTGGCCCGAGGCCATCAAGCTGCAGCAGCGCAACTGGATCGGCCGCTCCGAAGGCGCGCGTGTCGACTTCCCCGTCGACGGCGCCGGCAGCATCACCGTCTTCACCACCCGCCAGGACACCCTGTTCGGCGCCACCTACATGGTGCTGGCGCCGGAGCACGAACTGGTCGAGCGGATCATCCCCGCCGCCTGGCCGGACGGCACCCACCCGGTCTGGACCGGCGGACACGCCACCCCTGCCGAGGCCGTCACCGCGTACCGCAAGCAGGCCGCGGCCAAGTCCGACGTGGAGCGGCAGGCCGAGGCCAAGGACAAGACGGGTGTCTTCACCGGCGCGTACGCGACCAACCCGGTCAGCGGCGAGCAGGTCCCCGTCTTCATCGCCGACTACGTGCTGATGGGCTACGGCACCGGCGCGATCATGGCCGTACCGGCTCACGACGTGCGCGACTTCGCCTTCGCGCGCGCCTTCGAGCTGCCGATGCGCTGTGTCGTCGAGCCGTCGGACGACCGCGGCACGGATCCCTCGACGTGGGAAAACGCCTTCGCCTCGTACGAAGCCAAGCTGGTCAACTCCGCGAACGACGAGATCTCGCTGGACGGCCTGGGCGTCGTCGACGCGAAGGCCCGCATCACCGACTGGCTGAAGGAGCACGGTGTCGGCGAGGGCACCGTCAACTTCCGGCTGCGCGACTGGCTGTTCAGCCGCCAGCGCTACTGGGGCGAGCCCTTCCCCATCGTGTACGACGAGGAGGGCATCGCTCACCCGCTGCCCGAGTCGATGCTGCCCCTGGAACTGCCGGAGGTCGACGACTACTCGCCGCGCACCTTCGACCCGGACGACGCCGACACCCAGCCGGAGACCCCGCTGTCGCGCAACGCCGACTGGGTCAACGTCACGCTGGACCTGGGCGACGGGCCGAAGAAGTACCGGCGCGAGACCAACACCATGCCCAACTGGGCCGGTTCCTGCTGGTACGAGCTGCGCTACCTGGACCCGAACAACGCCGACAAGCTGGTCGACCCGGCGATCGAGCAGTACTGGATGGGCCCGCGCGAGGGGCAGCCGACCGGTGGCGTCGACCTGTACGTGGGCGGTGCCGAGCACGCCGTACTGCACCTGCTGTACGCGCGCTTCTGGTCCAAGGTGCTGCACGACCTGGGCCACGTCTCCTCCGCCGAGCCCTTCCACAAGCTGTACAACCAGGGCATGATCCAGGCGTTCGTCTACCGGGACAGCCGCGGCATCGCGGTCCCGGCAGCCGAGGTCGAGGAGCGCGACGGGGCGTACTACTACGAGGGCGAGAAGGTCTCCCGCGTCCTGGGCAAGATGGGCAAGTCCCTGAAGAACGCCGTGACGCCCGACGAGATCTGCGGCGAGTACGGCGCGGACACGCTGCGCCTGTACGAGATGGCGATGGGCCCCCTGGACGTGTCGCGCCCCTGGGACACGCGCGCGGTCGTCGGCCAGTACCGGCTGCTGCAGCGGCTGTGGCGCAACATCGTCGACGAGGAGAGCGGCGAGGTCACCGTCGTCGACATCGAGCCGGCCGAGGACACGCTGCGCGCGCTGCACAAGGCGATCGACGGTGTCGGCGGGGACATGGCCGGGATGCGCTTCAACACGGCCATCGCCAAGGTCACCGAGCTGAACAACCACCTGACCAAGGCCGGCGGCCCGCTGCCGCGTTCCGTCGCCGAGGCGCTGGTGCTGCTGGTGGCGCCGCTGGCGCCACACATCGCCGAGGAGCTGTGGCGCCGGCTGGGTCACACCCGGTCGGTCGTGCACCAGGACTTCCCGGTCGCCGACCCGGCGTACGTGGTGGACGAGACCGTGACCTGCGTCGTCCAGATCAAGGGCAAGGTCAGGGCGCGCCTGGAGATCTCCCCGTCGATCACCGACGCGGAGCTGGAGGCCCTGGCCCTGGCGGACCCGGCAGTCGTCGCGGCACTGGACGGGGCGGGCATCCGCAAGGTGATCGTCCGGGCGCCGAAGCTGGTGAACATCGTTCCGGCCTAGCCGGTGGTCAGCGGTCAACGGCCGTCGGCAGATGGCCGGTGGCCGTCGTGTGACGGTGTGATGGGTGGGGTCCGGGGGGCCTGAGCAGCCAAAGCGGCCTGCGAGGGCTCGTGAGGGCTTTCCCCTACGGGCAGGTTGGGGGTTCCGATGGAACCCTCCGCCTGCCCGTTCCGTTTACGGTGGAGGGGCGGGTGAAACCGTGCCGTCAGCCGTCACACCATCCGAGGGGCACTCATGGAAGCCGTGATCCTGATCCTGGGGCTGCTCGTCGTCGTGTTCATGGCCCTGGGCGTCTATGCGGCCGTCAAGGTCGTCGGCGCGGCCAAGCGCGGCGTGGACCGCACGATCACCCAGGCCCGCCGCACCGTGGAGGACACCACGCTGCGGGCCAAGAGCTACGGGCAGGTGGGCGTCGGCGGCGAGCTGGCGCAGCTAAGGCTCTCACTGCGCACCTCGATGCGGGCCACCCAGGAGGCGCTGCGGTCCGGCGCGGTCGAGGACGCGTCCCTCTCGGAGTCGCTGGGCCTGTTCGAGCGCCTCGGCGTGCACGGGCGCGAGCTGGACGAGGACCTGAAGCGGCTGGAGCGCGAGCCCGACAGAACGACGGTCGCCTCGCTCCTGCCGGGCCTGAAGGAGCGCACCGAACGGATCACGCGCGCCGCGGACTCCCTGCGGTGGGCGGCCCGGGACCGGGCCAGGCAGTTCGCCGACGACGACCTGGCCGCGCTGAACGTGCAGATCGACGTGGAGGCCGGGGCGCTGCGGCACTGGACCACGGAGGAGCCGGTCGCGGAGCGTCCGGCGGACCGCCCCCAGGAGCAGCCCGGTGCGGGCCCGGCTGGAGGCCCGGAGCAGCCCGGGGGGCACCCGAGGACGGCGGCCGGCCAGGACCATCCGCAGGCCATCACAGCTCCGGACCCCAGGCTGGGGACGGAGTATCCCTGGCAGAAGACGGCACGGCCGGAGACCACGAACTGAAGGCGCCCGGGTACCGGATCTTGCCGGCCCGCGGCTGGGGGAGCGGGCCGACGGCGGACCGGACCGACGCTGGGGGGATGGCCGACGGCGGACCGGCCCGTGGCTGGAGGGACGGCCGACGGGGGCCGGACCGCAGATGAACGGGGATGGTGAGATGAGGCCCGAAGCGACCGGAACTGATCATTCGGTCGGGGTCGGACTGCCGAGCCCCCTCCCCGGCAGGTAACCTCCCGCTCATGTCCCGCCATGTCGCGATCGTCACCGATTCCACGGCCTACCTGCCGCCCCAGGCGATGGAACGGCATGGCATCACCGCAGTGCCGCTCACCGTCGTTCTCGGTGATCAGGCGCTGGAGGAGGGCACCGAGATCTCCGCCCGCTCCCTCGCGCTGGCCTTGCAGAAGCGGCGTTCCGTGACCACTTCACGGCCCAGCCCCGAGGTCTTCGCCGCTGCCTACCGCGCGGCTGCCGACGGGGGCGCGAGCGCCATCGTCTCCCTCCACCTGTCGGCGGAGTTCTCCGGCACGTACGACGCCGCTCTCCTCGCCGCGAAGGACGCCCCGGTGCCGGTGCGCGTCGTGGACACCGGGATGGTCGCCATGGCCCTCGGATTCTGCGCCCTGGCCGCGGCGGAGACGGCCGAGGCGGGCGGCAGTCAGGACGACGCGGTGGCCGCCGCCGAGAAGCGGGCGGCGGGCACGTCGGCCTATTTCTACGTCGACACCCTGGACTATCTGCGCCGAGGCGGCCGGATCGGCGCCGCGCAGGCCCTGTTCGGTTCGGCCCTCGCCGTGAAACCGCTCCTTCAGCTGGACGGCGGCCGGATCGAACTGCTGGAGAAGGTGCGGACGGCCTCGAAGGCCATCGCTCGGCTGGAGGAGATCGTCGCCGATCGGGCGGGCAGCGGTCGGGTGGACATCGCTGTGCATCACCTCGCGGCCTCGGAGCGCGCCGAGCGTCTGGCCGAGCGACTGCGCGAACGGGTTCCGGGCTTGGTCGACCTGCATGTCAGCGAGGTGGGTGCGGTGATCGGCGCGCACACCGGCCCAGGGCTGCTGGGAGCGGTGATCTCGCCTCGTTGACGTCACTCTGCGGAGTGGCCGAGTTATCCACAAAGGGCAGGTTTTCCACCGGAATTCGGCGTGCTCGGCGGGATCCGGTGGAAGCGCCTAGCGTCCTGTGGCATGGCTTCCCGATCACATCGTGCAACCAATCGTTGGCTCCGCGGCGCAGATGACGGACGCGGCGGACGTGTCCGTGTCATCGGTCGTTTCGCCGGGTCCGGGCCCGACAGGTCCGGACCCGCCGGCGGGCCGGGCCGTCCTCCGTCCTCGGACGGTCCTGCCGGGGGAGGGGCGGGCTCCGGGCCGGGGAGGCGGCGGGCGCGGGGGCGCACCGCGCCGGCTGCGGCTTCGCGCAGCCGTGCGGACGCTCTGATGGCGGGCGGATACGGGGGACGGGTCGCCCGGCCGGTGATGGGTGCGGGCTCGTCGCCGGCTGGGCATCCGTCCTTGCCTGCACCGGATTTGCTCCGTTCCACCACGGCTTCTCGTCCGTCGGCGGTGGCCCGCACGGGGATGGTTTCTGCGTCTGCGTCTGCGACTGCGTCTGCGCCTCCGGCGGCGGTGGTCCGCGCGGGGGTGGTTCCTCCCGCAGGATTGGCGGCCGCCCGCACGCGGGTGACCGCCGCGTCTCCGTCTCCGGTGGTGGTGGCCCGGCCGGGCGTGGCTCCTCCCGCTCCGTCGACAGGGGCTTCCCGCTCCTCGGCACCGGTTCCGCCCTCCACAGGAGCGCCTCCGCCCGGGACTTCGCCGCCCGGGACTTCGCCCCCCGGCGCACCAGAGCCCCGGGCACGTGTGCCACGGGCGGCGATGCGCGCGCCCGCGCCCGTACCCGCGTCGGCATCCGGGGCAGCGTGGGTACCGCCCGCGCCACGGGCAGCTGACGCCCAGGACCCGTCGGTGGAGCCGGGACCGGGACCGGTGTCCGCGGGGCGGCGGGGGCGGGCCGTTCCTGCGCTGCGCGAGCGGCTTCCGGTGTGGCTCCAGGTCAGATGCGGCCTGGAGCCGAGGACTCTGGCCGCGCTCGGTGTCGTCCTGGTCGCGGCAGCCGTGTTGGCCGCCATGCACTTCTGGTCCGCGCGCCCCGGGTCCGTACGTGCCCCGGAGCGTGCCGGCGAGGCCGTGCACGCGCCCGTGGCGGAGACGGATGCGAGCCGGGGCACGGGCGCGAATACGGGCGTGGTGGCCGGTACGCCGGAGCCGTCGCCCGGGGCCCCACCCTCCGCCGGGGCGGGCGGGCACGTCGTGGTGGACGTGAGCGGAAAGGTGAGGCGCCCCGGGATCCACCGGCTGCCGTCCGGGGCCAGGGTCGCCGACGCGCTGGCTGCGGCGGGCGGGGCCCGGCCGGGCGTGGGCCTCGACAGCCTCAACCGGGCCCGGGTCCTCATCGACGGGGAACAGATCATCGTGGGCGCTCCGCCCGGCCCGGCTACCGCGGGCGGTGCGGGAGGAGGCACCGCCGGCCCCACAGCGGCGACCGGCCCCGCCACCGCCGGGCCGGTGAGCCTCAACACCGCGACGGTGGAACAACTCGACACCCTGCCCGGCGTCGGGCCCGTCCTCGCCCAGCACATCATCGACTACCGCACCCAGCACGCAGGGTTCCGTTCCATCGACGAGCTCCGCGAGGTCAACGGGATCGGTGACCGCCGGTTCGCCGATCTCCGCCCTTTGGTGCGACCGTGAACCCTCAGGACGTCCACGCGGCGTCGGGCCGGCGGCTGGGGGTCTCCGACCCGCGGCAGGAGGGCCCCGTCGATCTGCGGCTGGTTCCGCCGGCCCTGGCGGCCTGGGCCGGCGCCGCCCCGGCCCTGGACGTGCCCGGTCACTGGGTTGCCGTGGGGGTGGTGCTCTGTCTCGGCGCAGCCATGGTCCTCCTTGCCCTGCCCGGCTTCCCGCCCTTCCGCGCGGCGCTCGCGTCAGGGGCGGACCGTACGGGGAGCGGCGCCGACGGGCGATGGCGGTCGCACATCAGGCTGCACACCACGGCTGCTGCGGCGGTGCTGCTCTGCGCGGCGGCCGGGGCGGCCTCCGCAGGCCTGCACAGAGCCGATGCGCGGCAGGGGCCCGTGCCCGGGCTGGCCGGGCAGTTCGCGCGCATCGACGCGCAGATCACCCTGACCTCCGATGTCCGCCGCACGGCTCCCCGGGTGCGCGGGAACCACAGCGCACCCGACTCCCTGCTCCTGGACGCCGAGATCGTCCAATTGGCAAGGCCCGGCGGCGCGGTCGTCCGGTTGCGTACGCCGGTGCTGGTCATCGTCACCCCCGGTGCGGTGGCGGAACGGTGGCAGCAACTGCTCCCCTCCACGCGGCTCAGCATCAGAGGCCGGCTGGCACCGCCGCTGCACAGCGGGGAGCGCGCCACCGCCGTGCTGCGTGCCGAGGGAAAGGGCCTGCCCCGCGTCATCGGGCAGCCCACACAACTCCAGCGCACCGCAGGTGGACTACGTGCAGGCCTTCGCGCGGCGACGAAGGATCTCGGCCCCGATGCGCGGGCACTGCTGCCCGGACTGGTCGTCGGCGACACCACACGGGTCCCACCGGAACTGCAGGAGGCGTTCCGGGCGACCGACCTCACTCACCTCATGGCGGTATCGGGCGCCAACCTGGCGATCCTGCTCGTCCTGCTCATCGGGCCGCCCGGACGCGCCCTGCGCGCCGAACGTGGTGGCCTGGCACCCGCGTTGGGAATTTCCCTGCGGGGGACAGCTCTGCTCGGCGGCGGACTCACCCTCGCCTTCGTGCTCGTGTGCCGGCCGGAACCGAGTGTGCTGAGGGCCGCGGCGTGCGGTCTGATCACACTCCTGGCCATCGGCACCGGGCGGCGCAGAACACTGATTCCGGCGCTGGCGGCCGCCGTTCTGCTGCTGGTGCTCTACGACCCGTGGCTGGCGCGCAGTTACGGCTTCGTCCTGTCGGTGCTGGCGACCGGTGCCCTCCTGACCCTGGCCCCGCGGTGGAGCGAAGCCCTGCGACGACGCCGGGTGCCGCCGCGGTTGGCGGAGGCGCTGGCGGCCGCGGCCGCGGCACAAGCGGTGTGCTCGCCCGTCGTGGTGCTGCTCGCCTCCCGGGTGAGTCTGGTGGGGATCCCGTGCAATCTGCTGGCCGAGTTCGCGGTGGCGCCCGCCACAGTGCTCGGGTTCGCCGTGCTGGCCGTGGCGCCGGTGGCCATGCCGGTGGCCGAACTGCTCGCCCGGGTGGCGGGATGGCCGGCGGGGTGGATCGCGGCCGTGGCCCGTACCGGAGCCGCGCTCCCCGGGGCGGAGGCCGACTGGCCCGACGGCCGGCCGGGAGCGTTGCTGCTGGCCGCGCTGACGGTGCTGCTCGTGTTGTGTGCGCGCCGCATCGGACGCCACCCCTGGATCTGTTCGGCGGCCGCGTTATTGCTCGTCGTCGCGGTGCTCCGTCCGGTGCCCGTGACGCGGGTGCTGACCGGATGGCCGCCGCCCGGCTGGGCGTTCGCGATGTGTGACGTCGGCCAAGGAGACGCCCTGGTGCTCGCGGCCGGGCCCGGCACGGGCGTGGTCGTCGACGCGGGCCCCGATCCCCGGCTCGTCGACCGCTGCCTGCGCGACCTGGACATCACGCGCGTCCCGCTGCTGCTGCTCACCCACTTCCACGCCGACCACGTGCGAGGCCTGACCGGCGTGCTGCGGGGCAGAGGGGTGGGAGCGATCCAGACGACGAGCCTGGACGAACCCCCGGAGCAGGCCGCGTTCGTCATGAGGACTGCCGCGGCGGCCGGCATCCCCGTGGTGCGAGCGGTCCCCGGTGAGCGGCGCCGGATCGGAACGCTCGAATGGCAGGTGCTGTGGCCGCGGGGTGACGCGGCGACCGCCACAGGCCCGGCCGCCGGTCCCGAGCCGGAGGAGCCGAACGACGCCAGCGTCACCCTGTTCGTACGAACCGGCGGGCTCACGCTGCTCCTCCTCGGCGACCTCGAACCCCCAGCCCAGCAGGGCCTGCTGCGAAGCCATCCGACGCTGCCGCGCGTGGATGTCCTCAAGGTCGCCCACCATGGTTCCGCGCATCAGGACGCGGCTCTGGTACGCAGTGCGCGTCCGAGGTTCGCGCTGGTGAGCGTGGGGCGGGACAACCCGTACGGGCATCCCGCCGCGCGCACGGTCGAGGCGCTCAGGTCCGGGGGAGCGGTGGTCCTGCGGACGGACAGGGACGGCGCGATCGCGGTGACGGGTGCCGGGGCGGGGCTGCGGGCGGTGGGCCGGTCATGAAGCGTTCACTCCAGCCACCGGCCGTCGGCCATCAGTTCGCGACCGGCCAGCTCGTTCGCTTCCCGCCACGCCCTGACTGCGTACGGCGTGAAACGCAGGTACACCCAGGAGCCACGGCCCCGCACATCCCAGCCGAGCTTCGTGGCGAAGGCCTCACCCGACTCCACGGGAAGATCCGCGCCCTCGACGAGTTCTGCCGTCGCTTCGATCAGGACCACATCGCGGGTGGGCCCCAGCGCGATCCGGGCCTGCCCGGCCGGCGCCAGGTTGACCGCCGTCGGATTGGTGCGGCGGGTGGCCATCAACAGCGTCCCCCGGTCCCATACGAACGACAGCGGCACCAGAGTCGGCTCCCCGTCGGCCGAGGTGGTCGACACCCACGCGTCCGTGTCCTTCTCCAAGTGATGGAGCACATCGTGTCTGCGCTGTTCGCGGCTGCGCGCCGGCTCCTGACGGGTCATGCCCCGCACGTTAGTGAACGCGCCCCGCATCGCACCTCCGTCGCCGGTCCTAGGACCATCGGTGCTGGCCGCGGTGCCGCTCTCCGGGACAGACTGCCCTCATGGACCCCCGACTGCCGCAGACCACCGACGCCTACCTGGAGCGCATCGGCGCGAGGCGGCCCGCCCGCCCCGATGCCACGGCGCTGCGCGAGCTGCAACTGCGCCACCTCACCACCGTCCCTTTCGAGAACCTCTCGATCCACCTCGGTGAGGACATCGTGCTGGAGGAGCACGCGCTCCTCGACAAGATCGTCACTGACCGCCGCGGCGGGTTCTGCTACGAACTCAACGGCGCCTTTGCCATACTGCTGCGGGCGCTCGGCTTCCGCGTCACGCTGCTCCAGGCGCGGGTGCACGGTGAAGGGGGGCGGCTCGCGATCCCCTACGACCACATGGCGCTGCGGGTGGAGACGGACGACGGCACGGGGCCCTGGCTCGCCGATGTCGGCTTCGGTGATCATGCCGAGCGTCCGCTCCTGCTCGGCGACCGAACGGACCAGCAGGATCCGCGTGGCACATTCCGAATCGCGCAGGCCTCCGCCGAGGGCGGCGCCGACCGAGATCTCGGTGCCGACGGAGTTGCCGGCGATTACGGGGACCTCGATGTGCTGCGGGACGGCGCACCCCAGTTCCGTCTGGACCCGAGGCCGCGGGCGCTGGCCGACTTCCGGGGCGGAGCCTGGTACCACCGGACCTCACCCGACTCCGGCTTCACCCGCTCGCCGGTGTGCTCGCGTTTCACCGCCACCGGGCGGGTCACGCTCAAAGTCCGCCGGCTCCTCACGACGGTGGGTACGGAGCGCCACGAGACGCGGCTGGGCAGCGACGAGGAGGTTCTCGCCGCCTACCGCGAGCACTTCGGAGTGCGCCTCGACCGGCTTCCCCCCGAGGGAGGGGTCGGCGTCCGCATCCCCAACAGGTGACACACACAAACGGAACGATCAATTCGGACCTTCGGTAACACCTCCGCCCAAGCCCGCGCGAGGTGCTCTGTTTGCCTCGAACGCCACAAGAGTGATCGAATACATGATCGTCGGCGGGTCGCTGTTCCGACAACGACGTCCAGTTCTCCGGCCCGAGGTGAAACCGCCCCCGGGAGTGCGTGGAGATGTTCGGCCGTTGGCTCGGAAACAAGGGAGCGACGGGTGCCGCACATGGCAACGCCCTCGCCGGACTTGCCGTACCGGACTCCGCGGGTGTCCTCAGCTGCCGAGTGCTCGACCCGGTCAACGAGGCGGTGCGGCAGGCCGAGTTCGTCGTCACGGACGCCGCTGGACGCAAGGTCCTCGGTGGGGAGACGGACCCGTTCGGCAACGTCCTCGCCACGGTGCCGGCGGGCGAGTACCGGGTGGCCGTCACGGCGGAGGGGTTCACCCCGTTCCACGGCTCGGCCACGGTCGCCGAGGGCGCTCACGCGGGACTGGGCGATGTCACCCTGCAGGTCTCCGCGCCTCCGCAACTGCCCGAGCCGGGCGAGTGGGAGATCGAGCCGATGCACTCTCAGATCGGTTTCACGGCACGGCACATCGGCATGGCCCGCATCCACGGCCGGTTCAACAACTTCGCCGGCGCCGTCCGGATCGCGGACCGTATGGAGAACTCCGCCATGCACGTGATCATCGACGCCGCATCGATCGACACGAACGTCCAGATGCGCGACGATCACCTGCGCTCGGGCGACTTCCTCGATGTCGGCCGCTATCCGACGCTGGAGTTCTACAGCGACCGCTTCGTCCACCGGGGCGGCACCCGCTGGGGCGTCAGCGGCGCGCTCACCCTGCACGGAGTGAGCCGCACGGTGATGCTGGACACCCAGTACCTCGGCCTCGGCAACGGCCTGGAGGGCGAGACCCGCGCAGCGTGCCGCGCCACCACCGAGCTGCACCGCGAGGACTTCACCCTCACCTGGCAGACGATGCTGGCCCGTGGCATCGCCGCGGTCGGCTCCAGCATCTCGATCGACATGGACATCCAGATCGTTCCGAAGAGCTGACCGGGGTCGGTTCGGTTCCTGGGGCCGCCCCGGGTACCGCCGACTGGGGAACGCGGAGGCGGCTCCCGGGACAGCCCTTCGTGCCACCGGCTAGGGAGCCTCCAGCCAGCCCTCGTACTCCGCGGCGAACGCATCGAGCGCCGCGGAGTCCAGGCGCAGGTCGGGGTCCTCCACGACCAGCAGCCACTGGGCGTCCTCGGCGTCGTCCTCACCGGCCAGCGCGTCGCGTACGAGTTGCGGCTCCTCGGCGACCCCGAACCGGTCGGCCAGCTCCACGGCTGCTTCCTCCGCGGCATCGCGGTCGGGCAGCACCAGTACATGTCTCGCATCACTCACCCGCCCATTCTCGGGTACGTGCCGAAGTGCCCCGGTCGCAGCCCTGCTGTCAGTGGCCCGTGGGATGCTGGACGGCGATGGCCACCAGAAGGAATTCCACCGACGACCCGCTCGCCCCCCTCACGCTCGCCGTGGGGCAGGAGGACCTGCTCCTGGACCGTGCCGTGCAGCAGGTAGTGGCGGCGGCCCGCGCCTCGGACGCCGACACGGACGTCCGGGACCTCGCCTCCGACCAGCTCCAGCCGGGCACACTCGCCGAGCTGACGAGCCCCTCGCTCTTCGCCGAGCGCAAGGTGGTGATCGTGCGCAACGCGCAGGATCTCTCCGCGGACACGGTCAAGGACGTCAAGAAGTACCTCGACGACCCGGTCGAGGAGATCACCCTCATGCTTCTGCACGCGGGCGGTGCCAAGGGGAAGGGGCTGCTCGACGCGGCCCGCAAGGCCGGAGCGCGAGAGGTGGCGTGCCCGAAGACCACCAAGCCGGCCGAGCGCCTCTCCTTCGTGCGAGGCGAGTTCCGGACGCTGGGACGCTCCGCCACGCCCGAGGCCTGCCAGGCGCTGGTCGACTCCATCGGCAGTGATCTGCGGGAACTGGCGAGCGCGGTGTCCCAGCTCGTCGCCGACGTGGAGGGCACGATCGACGAGGCCGTCGTCGGGCGCTACTACACGGGGCGCGCGGAAGCGTCGAGCTTCACGGTCGCCGACCGGGCGGTGGAGGGACGGGCGGCAGAGGCCCTGGAGGCGCTGCGCTGGTCGCTGTCGACGGGTGTGGCCCCCGTCCTGATCACCAGCGCACTCGCGCAGGGCGTACGGGCGATCGGCAAGCTGTCCTCGGCGCGCGGCGGCCGTCCGGCCGATCTCGCGCGGGAGCTGGGCATGCCGCCCTGGAAGATCGACCGGGTCCGCCAGCAGATGCGGGGATGGACGCCGGACGGAGTAGCGGTGGCGCTCCGGGCGGTCGCGGACGCGGACGCGGGGGTCAAGGGTGGCGGGGACGACCCGGAGTACGCGCTGGAGAAGGCCGTGGTCGCGGTGGCACGGGCCGCGCGGGCGGGGCGGTAGCGGCGCCACCCGGCGGGGGGTGTGCGGCGCGGTGGGTGCGGGTGCGTCCCGCCGTTCGGGGTGTCCTCAATCGCCGGACGGGCTTGAGCTTGCCGTTCGGGGGGTGTGCGCCGCGGTGGGTGCGGGTGCGTCCCGCTGACCGGGGGCCCTCGACCGCCGGGCGGGCTTGAGCTTGCCGTTCGGGGCGTCCTCGACCGCCGGGTGGGCTTCTCCGGGTCGAGCGCCGTCATCGCGGGTGGGCTTCTCCGGGCCGAGCGCCGTCATCGCGGGTGGGCTTCTCCGGGGCGAGCGCCGTCATCGCGGGTGGGCTTCTCCGGGCCGAGTACCGTTCGCAGCCCCCACGCGGGTGCATGACGAAGGCCCCCGTCGCTTCCCTGGGGAGGGGAACGACGGGGGCCTTCGAGGTGCGCTTGGTGCGCCGCACCCGCGTGGCGAACGCAGGTTCGGTGTGCGGCGCGGGGTGCCGGTGAGGAGCGGGAGAGAGGGCCCGCTGGATCCGTACCGGCGATCACATCAGAATGCTCAGCCCTGGAGGGTGGCAACCTTGGTGGCCAGCGCCGACTTCTTGTTGGCGGCGGCGTTCTTGTGGATGACACCCTTCGAGACAGCCTTGTCGAGGGCGCGCGAAGCGTCGCGAACGGCCACGGTGGCCTTCTCGACGTCGCCCGCCACGACGGCCTCGCGGGCCTTGCGGATCGAGGTCTTGAGCGAGGACTTGACGGCCTTGTTGCGCAGGCGCGCCTTCTCGTTCGTCTTGTTCCGCTTGATCTGGGACTTGATGTTCGCCACGAAAGAGCCTTTGCAGGTTCGTTGGATCTTCGATGTGTGTCCTTGCGGCCGGAGAGCCACGAGGCACAGCTGTCCACGGTACCAGCCGCACTCGGACCGGCCCAAACCGGTCTCCGGCCCGCAGGCGTGGGACGATGGAGGCTACGTACAGATCCGACCGACCCGACATCGACCCGAGACACGGCGTTCGGCGTCTCAAGAATCAGGACCCTGCGTGCCCGCGACTCCTCTCCACGTGCCCGAGCCGAGCCGTACCGACCCGGCGCTGATCCGCAATTTCTGCATCATCGCGCACATCGACCACGGCAAGTCGACCCTTGCCGACCGGATGCTCCAGCTGACCGGTGTGGTCGATGTGCGGCAGATGCGCGCTCAGTACCTCGACCGGATGGACATCGAGCGCGAGCGCGGCATCACCATCAAGTCCCAGGCGGTGCGACTGCCCTGGGCGCCCACGACCGGCGAGGGTCAGGGCAGCACCCACATCCTCAACATGATCGACACTCCGGGACACGTCGACTTCACCTACGAGGTCTCCCGGTCGCTGGCCGCCTGTGAGGGCACGGTCCTGCTGGTCGACGCCGCGCAGGGCATCGAGGCCCAGACGCTGGCCAACCTCTACCTGGCGATGGAGAACGACCTCACCATCGTCCCGGTGCTCAACAAGATCGACCTGCCGGCCGCCCAGCCCGAGAAGTTCTCCGAGGAGCTGGCCAACCTCATCGGCTGCCAGCCCGAGGACGTCCTCAAGGTCTCGGCGAAGACCGGTGTCGGCGTGGACGCGCTGCTCGACCGGGTGGTCAGGGACGTCCCCGCACCCGTCGGCAAGGCGGACGCCCCGGCCCGCGCGATGATCTTCGACTCCGTCTACGACGCGTATCGCGGAGTCGTCACGTACGTCCGGGTGGTCGACGGCCAGCTGAACAAGCGCGAGCGCATCCGGATGATGTCGACCGGCGCGACCCACGAGCTGCTGGAGATCGGTGTCTCCTCCCCGGAGATGACCCCGTCCGACGGCATCGGCGTCGGTGAGGTCGGCTACATCATCACCGGTGTGAAGGACGTCAGGCAGTCCAAGGTCGGTGACACGATCACCTCGCTGAGCAACGGCGCGACCGAGGCGCTGGGCGGCTACAAGGACCCCAAGCCGATGGTGTTCTCGGGTCTCTACCCGCTGGACGGATCGGACTACCCGGACCTGCGCGAGGCGCTGGACAAGCTCCAGCTCAACGACGCGGCCCTGGTGTACGAGCCGGAGACCTCCGCCGCGCTCGGCTTCGGTTTCCGCGTCGGTTTCCTCGGCCTGCTCCACCTCGACGTGGTCCGCGAGCGGCTGGAGCGCGAGTTCGGTCTCGACCTCATCGCCACCGCGCCCAACGTGGTCTACCGCGTCGAGATGGAGGACGGCACCGAGCACACCGTCACCAACCCGAGTGAATTCCCCGAGGGCAAGATCGACAAGGTGCACGAGCCGGTCGTCCGGGCCACGGTCCTCGCGCCCAGCGAGTTCATCGGCGCCATCATGGAGCTCTGCCAGCAGCGGCGCGGCACGCTCCTCGGCATGGACTACCTCTCCGAGGACCGTGTCGAGATCCGCTACACCCTGCCGCTCGCCGAGATCGTCTTCGACTTCTTCGACCAGCTGAAGTCCAAGACGCGGGGTTACGCCTCCCTCGACTACGAGCCCACCGGCGAGCAGTCCGCCCAGCTCGTCAAGGTCGACATCCTGCTGCACGGCGACAAGGTCGACGCGTTCTCCGCGGTCACGCACAAGGACAAGGCGTACGCCTACGGCGTGCGGCTCGTGGCCAAGCTGCAGAAGCTCATCCCGCGGCAGAACTTCGAGGTGCCGATCCAGGCGGCCATCGGCTCCCGGGTCATCGCCCGTGAGACCGTCCGCGCCATCCGCAAGGACGTCCTCGCCAAGTGCTACGGCGGTGACATCTCCCGTAAGCGGAAGCTGCTGGAGAAGCAGAAGGAAGGCAAGAAGCGGATGAAGATGGTCGGCAACGTGGAGGTGCCGCAGGACGCGTTCATCTCCGTGCTGTCGACCGACGAGTCCGCCGGGGAGACCAAGGCCAAGA
Organism: Streptomyces sp. NPDC005761; assembly: GCF_040630635.1. Taxonomy (NCBI): domain Bacteria; kingdom Bacillati; phylum Actinomycetota; class Actinomycetes; order Kitasatosporales; family Streptomycetaceae; genus Streptomyces; species Streptomyces sp. NPDC005761. Next base: position 19,305 of record NZ_JBEXXX010000005.1, read on the forward strand.
AGTAGTACGGAGGTGTGGGGCGGGGCCGGCGCGTAGTCGCGCCCCTCGCTCCTACCGGCCGGTAGACGAACGGGCCCCCGCATCGCAGAACGCTGCGCCGCGGGGGCCCGTTCGTTATGAAGCGGGGTCCCGTTGCCTCTTACGCGGGGGGCGCGGGCGCTTTACTCTGATCACGGCTTCGTAGTTACTCGCCAGTTAAACAAGCATCGTGAAGCATGCAGACGTAAGCGGAGAGCACACCCCAACCAGCAGCCCGTCGTGAAGCACTGCCGCAGGCCCGGAGGATGTCGTGAGCGACACACAGACCATGATCGAGAACCGTCCGCCCTCCGTGGCGACCCTCTTCATCGACCGGGTGGCGGCCACCCCGGACGGGGAGGCCTACCGCTATCCCGTCCCCGCGGCCAGCGGCCAGGGTCCCGACGAGTGGAGGTCGCTCAGCTGGGCGCAGGCCGCCGAGCGGGTCCACGCCGTGGCGGCGGGGCTGATCGCCCTGGGCGTGCAGCCGGAGGAGCGCGTCGCGCTCGCCGCGAGCACCCGGGTCGAGTGGATCCTGGCCGACCTCGGGGTCATGTGCGCCGGTGCCGCGACCACCACGATCTATCCCTCGACGAACGCCGAGGAGTCGGCGTTCATCCTTTCCGACTCCGAGAGCCGGGTGCTGATCGCCGAGGACGCCGTGCAGCTGGCGAAGGCCCGCGAGCGCCGGGCCGAGCTGCCGAACCTCGCGCACGTCGTCGTCATCGACGCCGAGGGTGCCGGACCGGCCGAGGGTGATCCCGAGGGCTGGGTGCTCTCGCTGGCCGCACTGGAGGCCATGGGTGCCGAGCACCTGGCCAAGAACCCGGCCGCGGTCACCGACCGGGTCGACGCGATCACGCCCGAGCAGCTCGCGACCCTCATCTACACCTCGGGCACCACCGGCCGTCCCAAGGGCGTACGGCTGCCGCACGACAACTGGTCGTACATGGCCAAGGCCACCGTTTCCACCGGGCTGATCACCAAGGACGACGTCCAGTACCTCTGGCTGCCGCTCGCACACGTCTTCGGCAAGGTGCTCACCTCCGGACAGATCGAGGTCGGGCACGTCACCGCCGTCGACGGCCGGGTCGACAAGATCATCGAGAACCTGCCGATCGTCCAGCCGACCTACATGGCTGCCGTCCCCCGGATCTTCGAGAAGGTCTACAACGGCGTCGCGGCCAAGGCCCGTGCCGGTGGCGGGGCCAAGTACAAGATCTTCCTCTGGGCGGCCGGGGTCGCCCGCGAGTACGCGAAGGTCTCCCAGGACAACTTCCGGCGCACCGGCACCGCCTCCGTGCCCTTCGGGCTCGGCGCCAAGCACAAGGTCGCCGACACTCTCGTCTTCGCGAAGATCCGCGAGGCGTTCGGCGGCAGGCTCCGCGCCTGTGTTTCCGGCTCCGCCGCGCTCGCCCCCGACATCGGCTTCTTCTTCGCCGGCGCCGGCATCCACATCCTGGAGGGCTACGGTCTCACCGAGTCGAGCGCGGCCTCCTTCGTCAACCCGGGCGAGGCCTACCGCACCGGCACCGTCGGCAAGCCGCTCCCCGGCACCGAGGTCCGCATCGCCGAAGACGGCGAGATCCTCCTGCGCGGCCCCGGCCTGATGCAGGGCTACCAGGGGCTGCCGGACAAGACGGCCGAGGTGCTGGAGGCCGACGGCTGGTTCCACACCGGCGACATCGGCGAACTGTCCGTGGACGGCTATCTGCGGATCACCGACCGCAAGAAGGACCTGATCAAGACGTCGGGCGGGAAGTACATCGCGCCGGCCGAGGTCGAGGGCCAGTTCAAGGCGGTCTGCCCGTTCGTCTCCAACATCCTGGTGCACGGCGCGGACCGTAACTTCTGCACCGCGCTCATCGCCCTCGACGAGCCGACCATCCTCGGCTGGGCCGCGGAGAACGGCATGGAGGGCAAGTCGTACGCGGACGTCGTGGCGTCCCCCCGGACCGTCGAGCTCATCGACGGTTACGTCAAGCGCCTCAACGAGGGACTGCAGCGCTGGCAGACCATCAAGCAGTTCCGGCTGCTCCCGCGTGACCTCGACATCGAGCACGGCGAGGTCACGCCCAGCCTCAAGCTGAAGCGGCCGGTCGTCGAGCGCGAGTACAAGGACCTGATCGACGACATGTACGCGGGCTCCCGCGAGGCGTGACAGCAGCCTGAGGCCCCGGCTCCGGGCCCCGGCTCCGGGCCCCGGCCCGCCCCGCCTCTCGGCCCCGGCCCCGCGCGCCCGTCGCGCGGGGCCGGGGCCGGGGCCTCAGGCATGTCCGGATCAGGCCGGGCCCACGGGGTGCGGCACGCGCGTATGCGGCGTGGTCGCCGGCCCACCAGCCCCCCCTCGTGGCCCCGAAGGCAGGGAGGCACTTCGCGTCGGCTCGAATCCTCCCTCGCGGCTGCACGCACGGACCCACTCCCTGAGCAGGCCTGATCCGCATGAAAGGCCTTGTTTCTCCAGCCACTTCGGTAACTCGACGCGTATGCGAAGGGCCGATCTGTCACTCTGTCCGTGTCGTCAGCGGTGCTCGGAGAGTCCGTCTCAACGGAGAACAGGCAGAGCGAGAACAGGTCAGGAGCCGCCCTGTGGGGTCCATTCCCTTGCAGCGGGACATCGTGCAACGTCCCGGAACCACCGGCGCGTCCACGGGCACACAGCCCGTCGCCCGCACGACTCTGCCCGGGAACCTGCTCGCGCCCTCCGCGGCACGGCGGTTCGTCGCGGCGGCGCTCGCCGAGTGGAGCGGGCTCGGACTGCCCGCGGCCGTGGGGTTCAGCGAGCGGCTGTCCGACGACGCGGCGGTCGTCGTCAGCGAACTCGTCACCAACGCCGTCGTGCACGCCGGGACCAACGTCGAACTGCTCTTCCGGCTGGAGGAGGCGACCGAGGACGAGAGCTCGGCCCTCGTCCTGGAGATCTCCGACCACCACCCGGCCCGTGCCGTGCGCAGCGACCGCCCCGAGACGGGCACCGGGGACGCCGACGCACCGGGAGAGCCCGCCGAGTACGGGCGCGGCCTGGAGCTCGTCGCCACCCTCGCCGAACGCTGGGGCATCACCTACCGCACCGGCCTCAAGACCGTCTGGGCCCGCCTCCCCGTCGACGACTGGAACCCCTTCCCCGACGCCCACCCGGAGCCGGGCTTCCGGAGCGGACTGCGCGCCGCCGAACTGCTCGCCCCCACCGCCCGCCGCGCCCTGCGCGACGACGCGGACTGGGCGGGCCGCGGAGCACTGTCGTTCCTCGCCGAGGCGTCGGACCTGCTGGCCGGCCAGCTCGACGAGGACATCGTGGCCGCGCTCGCCGGACAGTTACTCGTGCCCCGGCTCGCCGACTGGTGCGCCATCTGGCTGGAGCCCGAGACCGCCGGCCGTGCGGCCGTCCCCCGGCTCGCCAAGGTCTGGCACGTCGACGAGACCCGTATCCAGCCTCTGCGCACCCTGCTGGAGGGCGACCCCCTCCGCCTCCCCGAGCGGGTCGGGACCGGCCCCGTCTCGATGCCCTGGCCCGGCAGCGCGGAGGACGGCGGGCAGCCGGACGGGCTCGAAGGCGTCACGCTCGCCTACCGGATCACCTCGGGCGGCCGCACCCTCGGCGCCGTACTCCTGGGCCGCCAGGGCATCGCCCGCGTCCCCGACGAGGTCATCGCCCTGATCGAGGACTTCGTGCGCAGGGTCGGCCTCGCCGTCGGCGCCGCCCGCGCCTACACCCGGCAGGCCACCATCAGCCGCATCCTCCAGCGTGGGCTGCTGCCCAGCAAGGTCGCCGAGATACCGGGCGTCGCCAGCTCCCTGGTCTACGAACCCAGCGACGACGGGGTGGTCGGGGGTGATTTCTACGACATCTTCCCGTGCCCCGGCGACCGCTGGTGCTTCGTCCTCGGCGACGTGCAGGGCAGCGGCCCCGAGGCCGCCGTCGTCACCGGGCTCGCCCGCCCCTGGCTGCGGCTGCTGGCCCGGGAAGGCTTCCAGGCCGGCGAGGTACTCGTCCGCCTCAACCGGCTGCTCCTCGACGACGCGATGGAGGCCGCCGAGGCCGCCGCGCTCATGGTCGCCGCCGCCGGCGGTCAGCACTCGGCGGACAGCGGGCAGTCCCGGTTCCTGTCCCTGCTGTACGGGGAGCTGGTACCCCTGCCCGGCGGCGGAGCCCGCTGCACCCTGGCCAGCGCCGGGCACCCGTTGCCGCTGCTGCTGCGCCCCGACGGCACGGTGCGCCCGGCCGCCGAACCGCAACTGCTCCTCGGCGTCATGGACGACGCCGTCTACGAGACCCAGAGCTTCGACCTCGCCCCCGGCGACAGCCTGCTCTGTGTCACCGACGGGGTGACGGAGCGGCGCTCGGGCCCGCTGATGTTCGACGACGAGGACGGGCTGGCGCAGGCGCTCTCCGGCTGCGCCGGGCTGACCGCGGAAGGGATCGCGGACCGCATCAAGCACGCCGTGCACGCCTTCGCGGAGCGTCCGCCGGACGACGACCTGGCGCTGCTGGTCCTCCAGGCCGAGTAGCGCTGCCCAGGGCGGGGCGTCCCGGGCGTGGCGTCCGGCTGCCGGGCGGCGCGCGACAATGGACGGTATGCCTTCCGTACTGCCCGATGGTGAGCCCGTGCCCGACGACGGGGCGCTGCCCCGCCACGCCCTGGAAGGCGCCGCAGAACGCCCGCTCGGCTTCTATCTGCACGTGCCGTACTGCGCGACCCGCTGCGGCTACTGCGACTTCAACACCTACACCGCGACCGAGCTGCGCGGCTCCGGCGGTGCGCTGGCCTCCCGCGACAACTACGCCTCCCACCTCGTGGGCGAGGTCCGCCAGGCCCGCAAGGTCCTCGGCGACGACCCCCGCGAGGTCCGCACGGTGTTCGTCGGAGGCGGTACGCCGACGCTGCTGGCCGCCGCCGACCTCGTACGGATGCTGGCCGCGATCCGGGACGAGTTCGGCCTCGCGGACGACGCCGAGATCACCACCGAGGCCAACCCCGAGTCCGTCGGACCCGCCTATCTGGCCGAGCTGCGCGAAGGTGGCTTCAACCGGATCTCCTTCGGGATGCAGAGTGCCCGGCAGCACGTCCTGAAGATCCTCGACCGCACCCACACCCCCGGCCGGCCCGAGGCGTGTGTCGCCGAGGCGAGGGCGGCCGGCTTCGAGCACGTCAACCTCGACCTGATCTACGGCACCCCCGGCGAGTCCGACGACGACTGGCGCGCCTCCCTCGACGCGGCCATCGGCGCCGGGCCCGACCATGTGTCGGCGTACGCCCTGATCGTCGAGGAGGGCACCCAGCTGGCCCGCCGCATCAAGCGCGGCGAGATCCCGATGACGGACGACGACGCGCACGCCGACCGGTATCTCATCGCGGACGAGGCGATGGCCGCCGCCGGCTTCTCCTGGTACGAGGTCTCGAACTGGGCCCGGACGCCCGAGGGCCGCTGCCTGCACAACGAGCTGTACTGGCGCGGGGCCGACTGGTGGGGCGCCGGACCCGGAGCGCACAGCCACGTCGGCGGCGTGCGCTGGTGGAACGTGAAGCACCCGGGGGCGTACGCGCAGGCGCTGGCCGAGGGGCGCTCGCCCGGTGCCGGCCGCGAGATCCTGTCCGCCGAGGACCGGCGGGTCGAGCGCATCCTGCTGGAGCTCCGGCTCGTCGACGGCTGCCCGCTGTCCCTGCTCGCCCCGGCGGGGCTTGCGGCGGCGGGACGGGCGGTGGACGACGGGCTGCTGGAACCGGGCCCCTATGGGGAGGGGCGGGCGGTGCTGACCCTGCGGGGGCGGCTGCTGGCGGATGCGGTGGTGCGGGACCTGGTGGACTGAGGGGGCGGGCGTGGCGCGAGGTGCGTGCCGTGTGGCGGGGGTGGCGCCTGCGGCGGGCCCGTTGCCCTCCCCTCCCCGCCCCTTCCCGTAACCGGGGCTCCGCCCCGGACCCCGCACCTCAAACGCCGGCGGGGCTGTAAGTGCGGCCGGACCCGGTTCCTCAAGGGCTGGAACTGGGGGGTGCCGTCACGAAGTCGATCAGCTCCTCCACCCGGCCCAGCAGCTCCGGCTCCAGATCCCGGTAGGAGCGGACGGTGGACAGGATCCGCTGCCATGCCGCACCGGTGTTCTCCGGCCACCCCAGCGCACGGCACACGCCCGTCTTCCAGTCCTGTCCGCGCGGCACCACCGGCCACCCGGCGATGCCGACGGAGGACGGCTTCACCGCCTCCCACACGTCGATGTACGGATGGCCGACCACCAGGACGTTCCCGTCCGAGATCTGCGCCGCGATCCGGGACTCCTTGGAACCCGGTACGAGATGGTCGACCAGCACCCCGAGCCGCGCGTCCGGGCCCGGCGAGAACTCCCGCACGATCGCGGGCAGGTCGTCGATGCCCTCCAGGTACTCCACGACCACGCCCTCGATGCGCAGGTCGTCGCCCCAGACCCGCTCCACCAGTTCGGCGTCGTGCCGGCCCTCCACGTAGATGCGCCCCGCCCGGGCCACCCGGGCCCGCGCCCCGGGGACCGCCACCGAGCCGGAGGCCGTACGGGCGGCCCGGACCGGGCCGCCCGCCGACGGGCGCACCAGCGTGACGACCCGGCCCTCCAGCAGGAAGCCGCGCGGCGTCATCGGGAAGACGCGGTGCTTGCCGAAGCGGTCCTCCAGGGTCACCGTCGGGCCCTCGGCCGTCTTCTCGCACCGGATCACCGCACCGCAGAAACCGGTGACGGCCTCCTCCACGACCAGATCGGGCTCGGCGGGCACCTCGGGAGCGGGGGCGGACTTCTTCCACGGCGGGGTCAGGTCCGGCTGGTAGCTGCGCATCGGACGACGATATGCGGGGAGCGGGCTACGACACGCCGAACCGGACAGCGAGGTCGTCGCGCTGGGCCCGTACGAAAGCGGCGTCCACCACCGCCCCGTGACCCGGCACGTACAGCGCGTCCTCGCCGCCCAGGGTCAGCAGCCGGTCCAGCGCCGCCGGCCAGCGCGAGGGGAACGCGTCCCGTCCCGCCTGCGGCTCACCGGACTCCTCGACCAGGTCGCCGCAGAACACGATCGCGGGCGAGCCGGCCAGGCCGGGCACCAGCACCGCCAGATCGTGGCCACTGTGCCCAGGGCCCGCGTTCACGAGCAGCACCTCACGCCCGCCGCCCAGGTCCAGAGCCCATTCGGCACGCACCTCGTGATGCGGCGCCACCAGCACATCGGCGGACTCGGCCGCGTCGTGCTCGGGCAGACCGTGCCGCACCGCGTCGGTGTGCAGCTCGTCCGCCCCGCCCCGCAGCAGATCCGCCACGCCGCCCGCGCCGTACACCCGAGCCCCGGCGAAGGCCGCCGTGCCCAGCACATGGTCGAAATGGGGGTGGCTGAGTGCGATATGCGTCACCCTCCGGCCCAGTAGAGCCTGCGCCTGACCGCGTACCTCCACCGCTTCGCGGAGTGACGACCCGGTGTCACAGAGCAGCACTCCGTCCGTCCCGGCCACCAGGGCGACCGTCGCATCCCACACCGGAAGGCGTCGTCGGCCCACTCCGTGTCCGAGTCGCTCCCAGCCGAACTCTTCCCAAGAGGCGTCCATACAGCGACGCTATCGGCAACGACCTGCGCAGTCTCGCGGTAGCGTGGCCGGTCGCCCTTGCTAGGGGCCCACCTCGTCGCCGTACACTGGCCGGGGGATTGCTGGCACTCGTACGTACAGAGTGCCAGGAGCAGACCCGGGAACGGCCCGAGAACCACCGAGGTACACAGCTGGAGGTGTGCGCGATGCTCAGCGAACGCAGACTCGAAGTGCTGCGCGCCATCGTCCAGGACTATGTCGGCACCGAGGAGCCCGTCGGCTCCAAGGCGCTCACGGAGCGGCACAAGCTGGGGGTCTCCCCGGCCACCGTCCGCAACGACATGGCGGTGCTGGAGGACGAGGGCTTCATCGCCCAGCCGCACACCAGCGCGGGACGCATCCCGACGGACAAGGGTTACCGGCTCTTCGTCGACAAGCTCGCGGGCGTCAAGCCCCTGTCGTCGCCGGAGCGCCGTGCCATCCAGAATTTCCTCGACGGCGCGGTCGACCTCGACGATGTCGTGGGACGTACCGTACGGCTGCTCGCGCAGCTGACCCGGCAGGTCGCCGTCGTGCAGTACCCCTCGCTGACCCGCTCGACGGTGCGGCACGTGGAACTGCTGTCCCTGGCCCCCGCCCGGCTGATGCTCGTGCTGATCACGGACACCGGCCGGGTCGAACAGCGGCTGGTCGACTGCCCCGCGCCGTTCGGCGAGACCTCTCTCGCCGATCTGCGGGCCCGGCTCAACAGCCGGGTCGTGGGACGCCGCTTCGCGGACGTCCCGCAGCTGGTGCAGGACCTGCCGGAATCCTTCGAGAGCGAGGACCGGGGAACCGTGTCCACCGTGCTCTCGATCCTCCTCGAATGCCTCGTCGAGGAGACGGAGGAGCGGCTGATGATCGGCGGCACCTCCAACCTCACCCGCTTCGGGCACGACTTTCCTGTGATGATCCGGCCGGTGCTGGAGGCATTGGAGGAGCAGGTCGTGCTGTTGAAGCTGCTCGGCGAGGCCAAGGACTCGGGCATGACCGTACGTATCGGGCACGAGAACGCCCACGAGGGGCTCAACTCCACGTCCGTCGTCGCGGTCGGCTACGGTTCGGGCGACGAGGCAGTCGCCAAACTCGGCGTGGTCGGACCGACCCGCATGGACTACCCCGGAACGATGGGAGCGGTACGCGCAGTGGCACGTTACGTCGGACAGATCCTGGCGGAGTCGTAAGTGGCCACGGACTACTACGCCGTACTCGGCGTGCGCCGCGACGCTTCGCAGGACGAGATCAAGAAGGCCTTCCGGAGGCTCGCCCGCGAGCTGCACCCGGATGTGAACCCCGATCCGAAGACCCAGGAGCGGTTCAAGGAGATCAACGCCGCTTACGAGGTGTTGTCGGACGCTCAGAAGAAGCAGGTCTACGACCTCGGCGGCGACCCGCTGTCCGCCTCCGGAGGCGGTGGCGCGGGCGGATTCGGACAGGGCGGCTTCGGCAACTTCTCCGACATCATGGACGCGTTCTTCGGTACGTCGTCGCAGCGCGGACCCCGTTCGCGCACGCGCCGCGGCCAGGACGCCATGATCCGGCTGGAGATCGACCTCTCCGAGTCGGCCTTCGGTACGACGAAGGACATCCAGGTCGACACGGCCGTCGTCTGTACGACCTGCAGTGGCGAGGGCGCCGCACCCGGCACCTCCGCCCAGACCTGTGACATGTGCCGCGGCCGCGGCGAGGTCTCCCAGGTCACCCGGTCGTTCCTCGGCCAGGTCATGACCTCGCGGCCCTGCCCCCAGTGCCAGGGCTTCGGTACGGTCGTGCCGACCCCCTGCCCCGAGTGCGCCGGCGACGGCCGCATCCGCTCGCGGCGCACGCTCACCGTGAAGATCCCCGCCGGTGTCGACAACGGCACCCGCATCCAGCTCGCGGGCGAGGGCGAGGTCGGCCCCGGCGGCGGCCCGGCCGGTGATCTCTACGTCGAGATCCACGAGCTGCCGCACGCCGTGTTCCAGCGGCGCGGCGACGATCTGCACTGCACGGTCACCATCCCCATGACGGCGGCGGCCCTCGGCACGAAGGTGCCGCTGGAGACGCTCGACGGTCTCGAGGAGGTCGACATCCGGCCGGGCACCCAGTCCGGCCAGTCCGTGCCGCTGCACGGCCGCGGCATCACGCACCTGCGGGGCGGTGGGCGCGGCGACCTGATCGTGCACGTCGAGGTGCTCACGCCGACGAAGATGGACCCGGAGCAGGAGCGCCTCCTGCGCGAGCTGGCGAAGCTGCGCGGCGAGGAGCGGCCCACCGGCCAGTTCCAGCCCGGGCAGCAGGGCCTGTTCTCGCGGCTGAAGGACGCGTTCAACGGCCGCTAGCGCCGCGTCGGTCAAGGTTCGCCCGGCACGGGTAGACCTCGGCTGACGAGGCACCAGCTCCACGCAACGATGTCGTACGGGCCCGGTTTCCGGGCCCGTACCGCATTGCGGACAAACCGTGGCAGCGGGGTGCGCATCGCAGGACAGGGGCGACATGACACGATGCGGTCATGTCATCCGCGTTGACCGATCTCTGCCGGTATCCGATCGTGCAGGCCCCGATGGCGGGCGGACCCTCCTGTCCGCAGCTCGTCGCGGCCGTCGCCGAGGCAGGCGGACTCGGCTTCCTGGCCGCCGGGTACAAGACGGCCGACGGCATGTACAACGAGATCAAGCAGGTGCGCGGACTCACCGGCCAGCCCTTCGGCGTCAACCTGTTCATGCCGCAGCCGAACCTCGCCGACCCGGCCGCCGTCGAGGTGTACCGGCACCAGCTCGCCGGCGAGACCTCCTGGTACGAGACACCGCTCGGTGACACCGACGCCTGCGGCGACGACGGCTACGAGGCCAAGCTCGCCATCCTGCTGGAGGACCCCGTCCCGGTGGTCTCCTTCACCTTCGGCTGCCCGTCGCGCGACACCCTCGACGCGTTCGCCGCGGCAGGCACGTACACCGTCGTCACGGTCACCTCGCCCGAGGAGGCCCAGGCCGCCCAGTGGGCGGGCGCCGATGCCGTCTGCGCCCAGGGCGTCGAGGCGGGCGGCCACCAGTCCACGTTCCGCGACGACCCGCAGGCCGACGGCAGCGGCACCGGGCTGCTCTGCCTGGTGGCCCAGGTCCGCGAGACCGTGCAGATACCGGTCATCGCCGCGGGCGGGCTGATGCGCGGCTCCCAGATCGCCGCGGTGCTGGCGGCGGGAGCCGATGCCGCGCAGCTGGGCACCGCCTTTCTGGTCTGTCCCGAGTCGGGCGCCCATCTGCTGCACAAACAGGCACTGACCAACCCGCTGTTCGTCCGCACCACTCTGACCCGGGCCTTTTCCGGCCGCCCGGCCCGAGGCCTGGTCAACCGCTTCGTGCGCGAGCACGGACCGTACGCCCCCGCCGCCTACCCGCAGGTCCACCATCTGACAGCCGTGCTGCGCAAGGCGGCGGCCAAGGCGGGGGACGCGCAGGGCATGGCACTGTGGGCGGGGCAGGGGCACCGGATGGCACGCGAACTGCCCGCGGGCCGGCTGGTCAGGCTGCTCGTCGAGGAACTGGACGCCGCACGGACGGCACTGAGCACGAGGAGTACACAGTGACGGCACCCGTTTTCGTCGTCGAACAGCTGCCGGACGGGCCCGGGTTCGTGCTGGACGGCCCCGAGGGCCGGCACGCCGTCTCGGTGAAGCGACTGCGCGCCGGTGAGGACGTCGTCCTGACGGACGGAAGCGGCCGTTGGGCCGAGGGCGTCGTGATGGCGGCCGAGGGCAAGGACCGGCTGGTGATCACCGATCTGGAGTCCGTCCACGAGGAACCCCGCCCCGACGTCCGCATCACGGTCGTCCAGGCACTGCCCAAGGGCGACCGGGGCGAACTCGCCGTCGAGACGATGACGGAGACCGGTGTCGACGCGGTCGTCCCGTGGCAGGCCGCGCGCTGCATCACCCAATGGAAGGGCGACCGGGGCCTCAAGTCCCTGGCGAAGTGGCGGAGTACGGCCCGTGAGGCCGGCAAGCAGTCGCGCCGGGTCCGGTTCCCTGACGTGGCGGACGCGGCCACGACGAAGCAGGTTGCCGCACTTCTGGCCACTGCCGACTTCGCGGCGGTGCTGCACGAGGACCGGGGACACGACAGTGAGGCGCTGGCCACCGTCGCCCTGCCCGACGAGGGCGAGATCGTGCTGGTCGTGGGGCCCGAGGGAGGCGTCTCACCCGAGGAGTTGGCCGTCTTCACCGCAGCCGGCGCCCGGACCTGCCGGCTCGGACCGACCGTGCTGCGCACCTCGACGGCGGGCACCGCGGCGACAGCGCTGCTGCTGGGGCGCACGGGCCGCTGGTCGTAGGACCGGTCCTCGGGGGCAGTTGTGGCCGCAAGCGGTCTACCGCTGCGTGTGGAGCAGTGGGAAGCTGCCCGTATGGGGACATCAAGGGCATGGGGTCGCCGGGCGACCCGTCGCATTCCGGCCGCGATCTGCCTCGCGGCCACCGCTGTCGCGGGTCTCGCCGCGTGCGAACCCGCGGACGGGCTGAACACGGCGTCCATCGCCGTGACCACGGATCGCACCGCCACCCGTGCCCTGGAGCACGAGGACGTCCATGTGCAGTGGCTGACCTGCACGGCGAAGGTCGACGGGGACGAGGGGAAGCCGGCGTCCGCGCGGGCCGGTTCGGCCACCGCCTCCACGCGTCGCGTCGCCGACGTCGACTGCAGTGGCCGGACGAAGGACGGACGGGACATCAAGGTCACCGGCCAGGTCCGGAAGGCGGTCGACGGCAGGTGTGTGCAGGGTGACCTCACGGCGAAGGCCGACGGCAGGACCGTGTTCCGGGCCAGCCTCCTCGGCAACTGCGACGCGCCGCCCTCCACCCGCGCCCCGGCCAACGGCAACGGTGGGGGAGGGGCCAGGCCCACGGTCACGGTGACCGTCACGGTCACCGGACAGCCCCAGGGCAAGTGAGCGAACCTCCCGGCAACCCGGCGGGCCCACCGCACACTTGCCGGACCCTTTGCGTGTGCCGGGCACCGACCGTACGGCGGACTCCGGCCAACTCCGTTCCGCGGGCCACGGCCGCGCCCTAGGCTGATCGCTGTGACACAGCCTTCCTACCTCCGGTACCCCCATGTCCAGGGCGACTCGATCGCCTTCACCGCCGAGGACGATGTCTGGCTCGCCCCGCTCGACGGCGGCCGAGCCTGGCGTGTCAGCGCCGACAACCGTCCCGTCACCCAGCCCCGGATATCTCCCGACGGCACCCTCGTCGCCTGGACATCCACCCGGGACGGGGCACCCGAGGTGCACCTCGCCCCCGTCGACGGCGGCCCCTCCCGGCGGCTGACGCACTGGGGCGACGCGCGGACCGCCGTACGGGGCTGGACCCCCGACGGCGAGGTGCTGGTCACCAGCACCCAGGGCCAGGTCTCGCTCCGGCGCTCCTGGGCCCGCGCCGTCCCGGTCGACGGCGGACCCGCACGGACCCTCCCGTACGGCCCGGTCGGCTCCCTCGCCCACGGCCCCGGCGAACGCGTCCTGCTGCTCTCGGCCACCATGGGACGCGAGGCCGCCACCTGGAAGCGCTACCGGGGCGGCACGGCCGGCAAGCTCTGGATCGCGGCCGAGGGCGACCCGGGAGAGTTCGTACGCGTCCACGAGGGGCTCGACGGCAACATCGAGTGCCCGATGTGGGTCGGCGACCGCATCGCCTTCCTCTCCGACCACGAAGGCGTCGGAGCGCTCTACTCCTCCCTCCCCGACGGCACGGACCTGCGCCGGCACACCGGCGTCGAGGGCTTCTACGCCCGGCACGCCACCACCGACGGCACCCGCGTCGCCTACGCGTCCGCCGGTGAACTGTGGCTCCTGGACAGCCTGGAGAGCGACGCCCCCCGCCGGCTCGACGTCCGGCTCGGCGGCCAGCGCGCCGACCTCCAGCCGCACCCCGTGCACGCCGGCAGCCACCTGAGCGCCGCGTCCCCCGACCGCACCGGCCGCGGCAGCGCCGTCGGCTCCCGAGGCGCCGTCCACTGGGTCACCCACCGCGAAGGCCCGGCCCGCGCGCTCGCCGTCGAACCGGGCGTACGCGCCAGGCTGCCACACACCTTCCAGGCCGACGGCGACCAGCACGTCGTCTGGGTCACCGACGCCGAGGGCGACGACGCGCTGGAGTGCGCCCCCGCCACCGGTACCGGCCCCGGAGCCGTCCCGCGCCGCCTCGCCGCGGGACGGATCGGCCGCGTCCTCGACCTGGCCCCGGCACCGGACGGCAGCCGGTTCGCCGTCGCCGCCCACGACGGGCGCGTCCTGATCGTCGAGCGGGAGAGCGGCGAGGTCCACGAGGTGGACCGCAGCGAGCACGGCGACGCCTCCGGGCTCGTCTTCTCACCCGACTCCGCCTGGCTCGCCTGGTCGCACCCCGGCCCCGAACCGCTGAGTCAGCTCAAGCTCGCGCACCTGGCCGACCTGTCGGTCTCCGAGGCGACCCCGCTGCGGTTCCGGGACTTCGCCCCCGCCTTCACCGCCGACGGAAAGCACCTGGCCTTCCTCTCCGAGCGGGCCTTCGACCCCATCTACGACGCGCACGTGTTCGACATGGCGTTCATCGGCGCCTGCCGGCCGCACCTGCTGACGCTCGCCGCGACCACGCCCTCGCCGTTCGGCCCGCAACTCCACGGCCGCCCGACCGAGAAGGAGAAGGGCGGCGACGGCGAGGACAACCCCACCGCGCTCCCCGTCACCCGCATCGACCTGGACGGCCTCGCCGACCGGATCGTGCCGCTGCCCGTCGAGGCCGGCAGCTACTCCTCGCTGCGGGCCGCGAAGGACGGCCTGCTGTGGCTGCGTCACCCGGTGACCGGGGTGCTCGGCACGAGCGCGGCCACCCCCGACGCCCACGGGCCGGAGCCTGTCCTCGAGCGGTACGACCTGGAGAAGCTGCGCTGCGAGGAACTCGCCTCCGACGTCAGCCGGTTCGCGGTCAGCGGCGACGGCAAGCGGCTCGTCCTGCACAGCCACGGCAAACTGCGCGTGGTCCCGTCCGACAGCCGGGTGTCCGGCGGCTCCGACGACGACAGCGACGACGGCAACGTCACCGTCGACCTCTCCCGCGTCCGCCGCACCCTCGACCCGGCCGCCGAATGGCGCCAGATGTACGACGAGACCGGCCGCATCATGCGGGACAACTTCTGGCGCCCCGACATGGGAGGCGTCGACTGGGACGCCGTCCTGGACCGCTACCGGCCCGTCCTGGAGCGTGTCGCCACCCATGACGACCTCGTCGACCTCCTCTGGGAGGTCCAGGGTGAACTCGGCACCTCGCACGCCTATGTGACCCCCGCCGGCGGCTGGCGCGACGACTCCGCCCGGCAGGGCCTGCTCGGCGCCGACCTCTCCCGCGCGGACGACGGGAGCTGGCGCGTCGACCGCATCCTGCCGTCCGAGACGTCCGACCCCGCCGCCCGGGCGCCGCTCGCCGCCCCCGGCGTCGCCGTGCGTGCCGGTGACGCGATCGTGGCCGTCGACGGCCACCCGGTCGACCCGCTCACCGGCCCTGCACCGCTGCTCACCGGGTCCGCCGGCAGGCCCGTCGAGCTGACCGTCTCGCCGGTCGACGGCGGCGACCCGCGCCACGTCGTCGTCGTGCCGATCGCCGACGAGGAGGCGCTGCGCTACCACGCGTGGGTCGCCGGCCGGCGCGCCCATGTGCACGAGCAGTCAGGCGGCCGCCTGGGCTACCTCCACGTACCCGACATGGTCGGCTCGGGCTGGGCGCAGATCCACCGCGACCTGCGCACCGAGGTCGCCCGCGAGGGCCTGGTGGTGGACGTACGGGAGAACCGCGGCGGCCACACCTCGCAGCTGGTGGTGGAGAAACTGGCCCGCCGCATCGTCGGCTGGGACCTGCCCCGCGGCATGCGGCCCTCCAGCTACCCGGGCGACGCGCCGCGCGGCCCGGTCGTGGCCGTCGCGAACGAGTTCTCGGGCTCGGACGGCGACATCGTGAACGCGGCCATCAAGGCGCTGAACATCGGCCCCGTGGTCGGCGTACGGACCTGGGGCGGCGTGGTGGGCATCGACAGCCGGTACCGGCTCGTCGACGGCACGCTGGTCACCCAGCCCAAGTACGCCTTCTGGCTCGAGGGGTACGGGTGGGGCGTCGAGAACCATGGTGTCGACCCCGACGTCGAGGTCGTCATGACGCCGCAGGACCATGCGGCGGGCCGGGACCCGCAGCTGGACGAGGCGATCCGGATCGCGCTGGAGTCGCTGACGCGCGCCCCGGCGAAGGTGGCGCCGCCGTTGCCGGAGTGATGTCGAGCCCCTCCGGCGTTTGGGGAGCGGGGGTTCGGGGGGAGCGCCCCCGAAAAGGCCCGAGTGCCTGACCCCCGCCCCGGCGTCCGGGTAACCGGCGCTCCGCCCCGGACCCCGCGCCTCGAACGCCGGCGGGGCTGGAGTGTTGCCCGGCGGGGCTGGGTACGCAGCCGCGAGGGTTTCGGGACCAGCCGGGCAGATCGAGCCTCTCCGGCGTTTGAGGCGCGGGGGCGCGGGGGCAGCGCACCCGAATGCGCTCCGCACCGGCGGCCCGGCCCCGCCCGCTAGGCTGCCCCCAACGGATCACCGAGACAGAGGAGCGCACCCCATGGCAGGAGAACCGCAGCCCGACTGCCTGTTCTGCAAGATCGTCTCGGGCGAGATCCCGGCCACCATCGTCCGGGAGACCGACACCACCGTCGCCTTCCGTGACATCAACCCCCAGGCCCCCACCCACGTCCTGGTCATCCCCCGCGTCCACCACCCCGACGCCGCGTCACTCGCCGCCGCCGAACCGCAGATCCTCGCCGACGTGCTCCGCGAGGCCGGACACGTCGCCGCCGACGAGAAGGTGGACGCGACCGGGTACCGGGTCGTGTTCAACACCGGCGCCGGCGCCGGGCAGACCGTCTTCCACGCGCACGCCCACGTCATGGGCGGCCGCGGCCTCCAGTGGCCCCCCGGCTAGGTCCGGAACGAGGCATCAGCAGCCGTGTCCGTACGTGAACTCGTCGTCCTCGGCACCGCCAGCCAGGTCCCGACCCGGCACCGCAACCACAACGGCTACCTGCTCCGCTGGGACGGCGAGGGAATCCTCTTCGACCCGGGCGAGGGCACCCAGCGCCAGATGCTGCGGGCCGGGGTCGCCGCGCACGACATCGACCGGATCTGCGTCACGCACTTCCACGGCGACCACTCGCTCGGCCTGGCCGGAGTGATCCAGCGGATCAACCTCGACCAGGTCCCGCACCCCGTCACCGCGCACTACCCGGCGAGCGGACAGCACTTCTTCGACCGGCTCCGGTACGCCACCGCCTACCGCGAATCGGTCGAGCTGACCGAGGCCCCGGTCGACACCGACGGACCACTGGCCACCACTGACGCGTACACCCTCGTCAGCCACCGGCTCTCACACCCCGTCGAGTCCTACGGCTATCGCCTGGTCGAGCCCGACGGGCGGCGCATGCTGCCCGGCAAGCTCGCCGAGCACGGCATCACGGGACCGGACATCGGCCGGCTCCAGCGTGCGGGCGTCCTCGGCGGGATCACCCTCGACGACGTCTCCGAGCGCAGGCGCGGCCAGCGGTTCGCGTTCATCATGGACACGAGGCTGTGCGACGGCGTGTACGCACTCGCCGAGGGCTGCGACATGCTGGTCATCGAGTCGACCTTCCTCGACGAGGACGAGAAACTGGCCACCGACCACGGCCACCTGACCGCCGGGCAGGCGGCCCGGGTCGCGAAGGAAGCAGGCGTACGGCACCTCGTGCTCACGCACTTCTCCCAGCGCTACCCGGAGCCGGAGCTCTTCGAGGTCCAGGCCAGGGCGGCCGGGTACGAGGGCGAACTGACCGTCGCCCGGGACCTGATGCGGGTCCCGGTGCCGAGCCGCCACCCGTGACACCTGACAGCACCATCATGCGTAAGTGAGAATCCCGTGCACCTCCCCAAAGCAGAACTCCACCTCCACATCGAAGGGACCCTCGAACCCGAGCTGGCCTTCGCCCTTGCCGCACGCAACGGTGTGGCGCTGCCCTACGCGGACACCGAGGAGCTGCGCAAGGCCTACCTCTTCGACGACCTGCAGAGCTTCCTCGACCTGTACTACGCGCTGATGGCGGTGCTGCGCACCGAGGACGACTTCACCGAACTCGCCGACGCCTACCTCGCCCGCGCCGCCGAGCAGGGCGTGCGCCACGCGGAGATCTTCTTCGACCCGCAGGCGCACACCGCGCGCGGCGTCCCCATCGGCACCGTCGTCGAGGGACTCGGCCGGGCGCTGGAGCGCAGCGAGGAGAAGCACGGCATCTCCACCCAGCTGATCATGTGCTTCCTGCGCGACGAGTCCGCCGAATCGGCGCTGGAGACGCTGGAGGCGGCGAAGCCGTATCTGCACCGGATCAGCGCCGTCGGCCTGGACTCGGCCGAGGTCGGCCATCCGCCCGCCAAGTTCCGCGAGGTGTACGCGGCGGCCGAAGCGCTCGGACTGCGCAAGGTCGCCCACGCGGGCGAGGAGGGGCCGCCCGCCTACATCACCGAGGCGCTCGACGTACTGGGCGTCGAGCGCATCGACCACGGACTGCGCTGCATGGAGGACCCGGAGCTCGTGAAGCGCCTGGTCGCCGACCGGGTGCCGCTCACCCTCTGCCCCCTGTCCAACGTACGGCTGCGCGCCATCGACACGCTGGAGCAGCACCCGCTGCGCGCCATGATGGACGCCGGACTGCTCTGCACGGTGAACTCCGACGACCCCGCCTACTTCGGCGGTTACGTCGGAGACACCTTCCACGCCGTCCACGAGGCGCTCGGGCTGGAGCGCGAGCAGCTGCGCACCCTGGCCCGCAACTCCTTCGAGGCGGCCTTCCTCGACCACGACGAGGAGCGCAGGGCGCGCTATCTGTCCGAGGTCGAGGCGTACGCGTTCGACTGACCGCCACCCGACGGGCCGGCCGTCCGGAAGGCACTCCTGACCAGGCGCCTGCGACGCAGCGAGGGCAGGTTGATCTCCGTGACGGCCTGCTCGGGCGCGCCCAGCTTCGGAACCGCCCCGGGCACCGCACCGGTGGTGACCGCGAGCAGCGCCGCCGGAGCGCCGCCCCTGCGGCGCACCGAGCCCGGCACCAGCGGACGGCCACCGGTGTGCAGGGCCACCGCCGTCACCGGGACCGCGACCAGCAGGGTCACGGCGCCCAGGATCAGCCCCATGACCGGGAAGCCGGCCCCCTCGGACAGCACACTGCCGAGCACCGGGCCGCAGGCCACGCCGACGGACGAGGCCGAGCCGGCCAGGACCGCCCAGCGTCCGCGTACGTCCAGGGAGGCGGCCAGGCCGATCAGATACGACAGGACCACCGGGTAGACGGTGTTCCACAGGATCTCGCCGGTCGCGAACGAGCCGAGGCTCCCGGCCGACGAGCTGAGCACGATGCTCGCCGCGATGACCACGGTGCCCAGTCCGATGGGCACCGCCCGCCCCAGCCGCGCCCCCAGCACGCCGGCCCCCATCACACCGAGCAGACCGGCGCCCAGGGCGGCGGCGAACACGGCGCCGATGGTGACCTCGGAGAGCCCGACCTGGTCCACGCCGATGCGGCTGCTGACCCCCCACAGCGCGTTCTGCGCCATCGACCAGACGAGCATGCCGCCCGCCAGCACCAGGCCCGAGCGGCGGTGCGGCAGCCGGCCCGACGCCGGGACGGCCGGGCCGGACGGGACCGGGCTGCCGAGCCGGGAGGTGGCCGGCCAGACGAGCAGTGCGACCAGCGCGATCGACGCGAACGGCAGCCGGTGGCCGCCGCCCAGGTGCGGGATCGTCAGATACAGGGCGCCCGCCGTCGCCGAGACGCTCAACAGGCCCAGGGACGAGGTCCGGTGCGGATCACGCTGGGCGGCGATGCCCGCAGCGGCCACCGCGGTCGCCGTGCCCGAACCGAAACCGCCGACCACGGCGCCCAGGACCACCAGCGGCACGGACCCCGCCAGCGCGGCGCAGCCGTACCCCAGCACGGCCAGCACCAGTCCGAGCCGCGCCGGTCTCCGGGGGCCGTACGTCTCGACGCGGCCAGCCAGACTGAAGCCGGCCGAGGCCGAACTCAGCAGCAGGGCGCTGCCGACCAGACCGGCCTGGGCCGTGCTGAGGCCCAGATAGACGGAGAGCCGTCCCACGATGGTGGGGAGGAGATAGGCGGCGAGGTAACCGGCGGTGAACACGGCAACCAGAGGCCACGCGGCGCGAGGGCGCGAGGACATGGGCGTTCCTGAAGACATGCCAGAGGAGGCGAGAAGGCAGGGGGAGGGTAAGGCGAGGAATGCGAAGAAGGAGGGAATGCGAGAACTGCGGGAACGCTGAAAACGCGGGGGTTCGGCACACTCGTCGGTCAGAGCCCCGACGGTGGTCGCGGGCCAATTTGTATCAAGCGGTCCGGGCCCACCGAAAGTCGGCACGATGTGATCTGGATCACTTATGCGTTTGGCGCGTTTCTATGCGGGTAACAGCGCATGTTTATGCAGGTCAGCCTCTGTGCGCACAGAGCGCCCACGGACCCGGCGCGGGCCCGGCACACGCGGGCGGGAATCGGGCACACTGGCCGGAACCGCCACGACCGGGAGTGCAAGGTGAGCACCGACATTCCAGCCATCGACCCACTGGACGGGCTGCGCGCACCGCAGGACCCCGACTGCGACGTGTTCCTCACCGGCACGGTCTTCCTCGACATCATCTTCACCGGTCTGGACAGCGCCCCGGTGCGGGGCACCGAGTCCTGGGCCCGCGGCATGGGATCAAGCCCCGGCGGGGTCGCCAACATGGCCACCGCGCTCGCCCGCCTGGGCCTCCACACCTCGCTCGCCGCCGCCTTCGGCGACGACCACTACGGCGAGTACTGCTGGGATGCCCTCGAACAGGGCGAAGGCATCGACCTCTCCCTGTCGCACACCGTCCGCGGATGGCACTCCCCGGTGACCGTCTCGATGGCGTACGAGGGAGAGCGGACCATGGTCTCGCACGGCCACGAGGCGCCGCCCCCACCCGCGTTCGCGCCCCCCGGTGACCCCGCCGCCGCCTCCCCCCGGTGCCCGCCCCGGGCCCGGGCCGCCATCGCCTCGCTGGCCCCCGGCCGCAGCGAACCCTGGGTCGCCACGGCGGCCCGCCGGGGGGCCCTGGTCTTCGCCGACGTCGGCTGGGACGAGACCGGCCGCTGGGACCTCGACGGCCTGACCGACCTGGAGCACTGCCAGGCCTTCCTCCCCAACGCCGAGGAGGCCATGCGCTACACCCGCACCGACTGCCCCCGTGCCGCCGCACACGCCCTGGCCGAGCGGGTTCCGCTCGCCGTCGTCACCCTCGGTGCCGAGGGCGCGTACGCGGTCGACGCGGCCACCGGGACCACCGCCGAGGTTCCCGCGATCGCGGTCGAGGCCCTGGACCCGACCGGTGCCGGCGACGTGTTCGTGGCCGGTTTCGTCACCGGCACCCTCGCCAACTGGCCCCTCGCCGACCGCCTCGCCTTCGCCGGCCTCACCGCGGCCCTCTCGGTCCAGGAGTTCGGCGGCTCGCTCTCCGCCCCCGGCTGGGCGGAGATCGCCGCCTGGTGGCAGCGGATCCGTACCGTCAGCGGCCAGGACCCGGCCGCGCTCCAGAGGTACGCCTTCCTCCAGGACCTGCTTCCCGCGGCCGCCCGGCCCTGGCCGCTGCGCCGCGCCGTCCCGACGATCGGCTTCCGTCCGTAACCCGGCGTCCTCCTTCCGCCCGCGAAAACCTCTCGGTGTTGTCAGTACGGAGTCGTAGGCTGGGTACACCTGAGGTTTTCGAGCAGCGAGAACCCTGCAACGGGAGGTATGTGCAGGCCCGAGGGCCGGCCCATGACTCAGACACCTACACAGCCGCACGCGCGTGCCCACATCAGCATCCCGGCCGCACACCCCATGGTGATGCTGCTGGGAGCGGGCGACTCGCTGCTGCGCGTGATCGAAGCGGCGTTCCCGGCGGCCGACATCCACGTCCGGGGCAATGACATCAGCGCGACGGGTGACGCGGCGGACATCGCCCTGATCCAGCGCCTGTTCGACGAGATGGTGCTGGTGCTCCGCACCGGTCAGCCGATGACGGAGGACGCCGTGGAACGTTCGATCGCGATGCTCAAGGCCAGCGACAACGGCCAGGCGGACGGCAGCGAGACCCCGGCCGAGGTGCTCACACAGAACATCCTCTCCAGCCGCGGCCGCACGATCCGCCCCAAGACGCTCAACCAGAAGCGGTACGTCGACGCGATCGACAAGCACACGATCGTCTTCGGCATCGGTCCCGCCGGTACCGGCAAGACGTACCTCGCCATGGCCAAGGCGGTCCAGGCCCTGCAGTCCAAGCAGGTCAGCCGGATCATCCTGACCCGCCCGGCGGTCGAGGCCGGTGAGCGGCTCGGCTTCCTGCCCGGCACGCTCTTCGACAAGATCGACCCCTACCTGCGCCCGCTCTACGACGCCCTGCACGACATGCTCGACCCGGACTCGATCCCGCGGCTGATGGCGGCGGGCACGATCGAGGTGGCGCCGCTGGCATACATGAGGGGCCGGGCGCAGCCGGTCTTCACCAACGTGCTCACACCCGACGGATGGCGCCCGATCGGCGATCTTGAAGTCGGGGACCTGGTCATCGGATCCGACGGTGCGCCCACGCCAGTCCTCGGTGTGTACCCGCAGGGTGAGAAGGACATCTATCGTGTCAGTGCCCAGGACGGCTCCTGGACCCTGTGCTGCGGTGAGCACCTCTGGACCGTCCGTACGGCTTCGGACAAGCGCCGGGACAAGCCGTGGCGGGTCCTGGAGACCAAGGACATGATCGGTAATCTCCGCGCAGCGCACGCCCGGCGTTACGAGCTGCCGATGCTCACCGCACCGGTCAGCCTCCCTGAGCGCGAGGTGCCGATGGATCCGTACGCGCTGGGGCTGTTGCTCGGGGACGGATGCCTGACCGGGTCCACGACCCCCTCGTTCTCCACAGAGGATCTCGAACTTGCCAAGGCGCTGGAAGGGGCACTGCCGGGTGTCTCCGTGCGACACAAGAGCGGGCCGAACTACGTTCTGAACCGGGTGAAGGCGCCGGGGGACGTGGTTACGCTGGAGAATCCGGTGACCCGCGCGCTGCGCGAACTCGACCTGGTGGGTACCCGGTCGCATTCCAAATTTGTCCCGGATGTCTACCTTCGCAACTCCGCCGATGTCCGCCTTGCCGTGCTTCAGGGGTTGCTGGACGCGGACGGCGGACCGGTCACTCAGACGGACCGCACGTGCCGCGTTCAGTACGGGACGTCGTCCATCATGTTGCGCGACGACGTGATCGCCCTCGTTCAGTCGCTCGGGGGGACCGCGTACACGCGGCGCAGGGCCGCCGAAGGACGTGCACCGGGCTTGGCGAAGGGCCGTGAGGTCCACCCTCGCTACGACGCGCACATCGTCGAAATCCGGCTCCCCGAGGGCATCGAGCCCTTCCGCCTCACCCGCAAGACGGCGAAGTATCACTCAGCAGGCGGTGGTGGCAGGCCGATGCGCTTCATCGACAGCATCGAACCGGCGGGTCGCGAGGAGGCTGTGTGCATCCAGGTCGCCGCAGAGGACTCGCTGTACGTCACCCAGGATTACCTGCTGACGCACAACACCCTCAACGACGCGTTCATCATCCTGGACGAGGCGCAGAACACCAGCGCCGAGCAGATGAAGATGTTCCTGACCCGGCTCGGCTTCGACTCGAAGATCGTCGTCACCGGTGACGTCACCCAGGTCGACCTGCCGAACGGGACCAAGAGCGGTCTGCGCCAGGTGCAGGACATCCTCGAGGGCATCGACGACGTGCACTTCTCCCGGCTCACCTCCCAGGATGTCGTCCGGCACAAGCTGGTCGGCCGTATCGTCGACGCGTACGAGAAGTACGACAGCCAGGGCGACCAGGACGGCCAGGCCGGCAAGAGCCGGGGCCGACGCAACGGGAAGCAGTAGCAGCGCACCATGTCGATCGACGTCAACAACGAGTCCGGAACCGAGGTCGACGAGCAGGCGATCCTCGACATCGCCCGCTACGCGCTCGCGCGGATGAGGATCCACCCGCTCTCCGAGCTCTCGGTGATCGTGGTGGACACCGCCGCCATGGAACAGCTCCACATCCAGTGGATGGACCTGCCGGGCCCGACGGACGTCATGTCCTTCCCGATGGACGAGCTGCGTCCGCCGGCCAAGGACGACGAGGAGCCCCCGCAGGGGCTCCTCGGTGACATCGTGCTCTGCCCGGAGGTCGCCAAGAAGCAGGGCGAGGACGCCGAGACGCAGCACTCCATGGACGAGGAGCTCCAGCTCCTCACCGTCCACGGGGTGCTGCACCTGCTCGGCTACGACCACGAGGAGCCCGACGAGAAGGCCGAGATGTTCGGTCTCCAGGCGGCCATCGTGGACGGCTGGCGCGGCGAGCACGGGCTCACCGGTCCGTCCCCCGCCCCCACCGTCTCGTGAGCCTGCCCCTCGTCTTCGGGGTCGTCCTGCTGGTCGTCGTCGGCTGGCTCGCCGCCTGCGCCGAGGCCGGCATCGCGCGCACGTCGAGCTTCCGGGCCGCCGAGGCGGTCCGCTCGGGGCGGCGCGGCGGCGACAAGCTGGAGCAGGTCGCGGCCGATCCGACGCGCTATCTCAACGTCGCCCTGCTGGTGCGGGTCGCCTGCGAGATGGCGGCCGGGGTGCTCGTCACGTACGCCTGCCTGAGGGAGTTCCCGGAGACCTGGGAGGCGCTGGCCGTCGCCATGGGCGTGATGGTCCTCGTCTCCTACGTCGCCATCGGCGTCTCGCCGCGCACCATCGGCCGCCAGCACCCGCTGAACACGGCCACCGCGGCGGCGTACGTCCTACTGCCGCTGGCCCGGATCATGGGGCCGATCCCGCAGCTGCTGATCCTCATCGGCAACGCGCTGACGCCGGGCAAGGGGTTCCGCAAGGGCCCCTTCGCCAGCGAGGCGGAGCTGCGGGCCATGGTCGACCTCGCCGAGCAGGAGTCGCTGATCGAGGACGAGGAGCGCCGTATGGTGCACTCCGTCTTCGAGCTCGGTGACACGCTCGTGCGGGAGGTCATGGTGCCGCGCACCGACCTGGTCTGCATCGAGCGCTACAAGACGATCCGGCAGGCACTGACGCTGGCCCTGCGTTCCGGTTTCTCGCGGATCCCCGTCACCGGGGAGAACGAGGACGACATCGTCGGGATCGTCTACCTCAAGGACCTGGTCCGCAAGACCCACATCAACCGGGACTCCGAGGCCGACCTGGTCTCCACGGCGATGCGCCCGGCGGCGTTCGTGCCCGACACGAAGAACGCCGGTGACCTGCTGCGGGAGATGCAGCAGGACCGCAGCCACGTCGCCGTCGTCATCGACGAGTACGGCGGCACGGCCGGCATCGTCACCATCGAGGACATCCTGGAGGAGATCGTCGGCGAGATCACCGACGAGTACGACCGGGAGCTGCCGCCGGTCGAGCCGCTGGTGAACGGCTGTTTCCGGGTGACCGCCCGGCTGGACATCGGCGACCTCGGCGAGCTGTTCGGCCTCGACGAGTACGACGACGAGGACGTGGAGACCGTCGGCGGGCTGCTCGCGAAGGCGCTGGGACGGGTTCCGATCGCGGGAGCCTCGTCCGAGGTCGAGCTTCCCGACGGGCGCCGGCTGCGGCTGACCGCGGAGTCCCCGGCGGGCCGGCGGAACAAGATCGTCACGGTGCTGGTGGAGCCGCTGGCTCCCGAGGAGGAGGCGACGGCATGACACCGCAGCAGCTGAGGGCGTTCTGCCTGGGGTTCAACGCGAGCGCGGAGGAGTTCCCGTTCGGGCCGGAGACGTCCGTCTTCAAGGTGCTCGGCAAGATGTTCGCGCTGAGCACGCTGGACGCGAGGCCGCTGACGGTGAACCTCAAGTGCGACCCCGACGACGCGGTGCGGCTCCGGGAGGAGTACGAGGCCGTGGCGCCGGGGTGGCACATGAACAAGCGGCACTGGAACACCGTGACGGTGTCCGGTCTGCCGGACGCGAAGCTGCGTGAGCTGATCGAGGACAGTTACGACCTCGTCGTGGCGAAGCTGCCTCGGGCCGAGCGGCTGCGGCTGGACCGGGCGTAGGGCCTGCCCGGACGGTCACCTCCGCCAGAGCAGGTGGTGCACCACCCCGCTGCCCGGGCTCGGGACCTGCTCCAGGTGGAATCGGTCGGTCAGGTCCTCGGGGGTCTTCCACAGCCGTTCGCCGGCGCCGAAGTCGACCGGCGAGACGGCGACGTGCAGCGAGTCGATGAGATCGGCGTCGAGGAACTCCCGGACCGTGGCGACACCGCCGCCGATGCGCACGTCCTTGCCCTCGGCGGCCTCGAAGGCCCGGGCGAGCGCGTCCTTCGGGGACGCGTCGAGGAAGTGGAACGTGGTCTCCCCCAGGGTGATGGAGGGCCGTTCGTGATGGGTGAGGACGAACACCGGGGTGTGGAACGGGGGCTCCTCGCCCCACCAGCCCTCCCAGTCGTGGTTCTCCCACGGACCGCGCTGCGGGCCGAACTTGTTGCGCCCCATGATCTCGGCGCCGATGTTGTTGGTGAAGTCGCGGGTGAAGTAGTCGTCCAGGCCGAGGGTGCCCCCGGGGTCGGTCCGGTTGGGCCAGTGGGCGGTGGCGCCGGCCCACGAGATGATCGCGCCGGGGTCGACGTTGCCGAACGGGCGGTCGAGCGTTTGGCCCTCCCCGGCGCCGTAGCCGTCTCGGGAGACACAGAAGTTCTGGACGCGGACCAGCTGTTTCATCGGATCCCCTTCCGATTGCAATCTGCAACCGGTCCGTAAGCTATCTAGACTGCTCCCATGTTGCAACCAGTTCCGGTCGGAAAGCTGCCCGTGTCGCCGGGCCGGTCCGGCTGCCCGATCAACATGACGGTCGAGCTCCTCGGGGACCGCTGGAGCCTGATCGTGCTGCGCGACATCATGTTCGGCGGCCTCACCCACTTCCGGGAGCTGCTCAACGCCTCCATGGAACGCATCGCGTCCAACATCCTGGCCAACCGGCTCGCGAAACTGGTCGAGGCGGGGCTGCTCACCCGGGACGACGACCCGAGCCACCGCCAGAAGGTCGCGTACCACCTCACCGAGGCGGCGATCCAGCTCGTCCCGGTGATGGCCCAGCTCGGCGCCTGGGGCGCGCGCTGGCTGGACACGGCGCCGGAACTGACCGTGCGGGCCGAACTGCTGGCCGCCGGCGGCCCCCCGATGTGGGAGCGGTTCATGGCCGAACTCCGCGCCACCCACCTCGCCGGGGCACCGGCGCCCACGGACGGCGTGCTGGCGGAACTGACCGCCGCCTACGAGGACGCGCTCGCCCGGGAGAAGCGCATCCCCTAGCCAGGCCCTTCCGTGGCGGATCAGGCCGGGCTCGCGGGGGCCGGCCCGGCCCGAACGCAAGGCGTCAGGCCCGCCTCAGACCCGCGCCCACCACGCCCGCGGCGACGACCAGCAGACCCGCGGCAACCGCGACCACGGTCCGCACCCCGTCGAACAGCGAGCCCTGGGTCGTCGCCAGCACGCCGAGGAGCGGGATCCCGACCGTGAGCCCGACCTGCTGGGTCGTGGTGACCAGACCGGTCGCCAGGCCCTGCTCCTCGTTCGGCACCCCCGAGGTGACAGTGACGCCGTACGCGATGATCGCGCCGAGGTGGCACATGCTGGCCAGCGAGACCGCGACCGTGGCCAGCCAGACGCCCGAACCCGTGCCGAGGCCCAGCAGGGCCGCGATGAACAGGCCCTGGCCCAGTAGGGAGGCGGCCAGGGTGCGCCGGGCACCGAACCGGCCGATGACCTTCGGGGCGTACACACCCGCCGCCACGGAGGCGACGCCCTGCGCCCCGAAGACCAGCCCGGTCCCGAAGGCCGACAGGTCCAGGACCTCCTGGAGGTACAGGGTCAGGACGAAGACGATGGTGCTCATCATCGAGAAGGTGAGCAGCCCGCCCAGATTGCCGAAGGCCACCGTGCGCCGGCGGAGCATCGGCAGCGAGACCAGCGGGGCGGACGCGCGCGACTCGACGACCGCGAACGCGGCGAGCAGGACGAGTCCGGCGGCCAGCGAGGCCTGCACGTCCACGCGGCCGAAACCGTGCTCGGCCGCCGTGGAGAGGGCGTAGATCAGCGCGAGGAGCCCACCGGTGACGGTCACGGCGCCCGGTACGTCCAGTCGCGGCCGGTCGGGCGTACGGGACTCGGTGAGGAGCGCGGGCGCCGCCGCGAGCACGGCCACCGCGGCCACGGTCAGCAGCCCCATGGTGGAGCGCCAGCCGAGGGTTTCGGTGAGGGTGCCGCCGGCCACCATCCCCACGGTGAAGCCGAGGGAGAGCAGGGTGCCGCTGATGCCGAGCGCCCGGTCCCGCAGCGGCCCCTCCGGGAACGTGGTGGTGAGCAGGGACATCCCGGTCGGCACGATGGCTGCGGCACCGAGTCCCTGGAGCGCACGCCCGGTGAGGAAGGCGGCCGGGTTCCAGGCGAGCGTGGCCAGCAGTGAGGCCGCGCCGAAGACCACGAGGCCGGTGAGGAACAGCCGGCGGCGGCCGTAGAGGTCGGCGATCCGGCCGAAGAGCAGCAGGAAACCGCCGGACGGCAGGGCGAATGCGGTGATCGCCCACTGGAGGCCGGAGCGGCTCAGCCCGAGGTCGTCGCCGAGGACGGGCAGCGCCACGTTCAGTACGGAGAAGTCGAGCGACACCATGAACTGGGCGGCGCACAGGACGAGGAGGACGAGCCGGGCCCGGCCGGTGAGCCGGCCCTGGTCGGAAGGTGCGGGGAGGGGAGCGGTGACAGCCGCTGGGGAAGGTGAGTCGATCGCCATGGACATGAGCCTGCGGCAGCCGGAATATCCATGGGGAGCCGGTACTTATCCTGTTGGCCGCACCACCAGGCAGGCGCGGACCCGGATACCAGGGGGAGCACGTACGTGGGCACACCGGCCCGGACGGCGGGGGACGCCGGCAAGTCGCACCGCCTCGGCGAGCTGCGGGAGTTCCTGATGAGCAGGCGGGCGCGCGTCAGCCCGGCCGAGGCGGGCCTGCCGGACGGCGGGGCCCGACGGCGTACCCCCGGGCTGCGCCGCGAGGAGGTCGCGGTCCTCGCGGGGGTGGGCGTCTCCTGGTACCAATGGCTGGAGCAGGGCCGCGACATCACCGTCTCGCCCCAGGTGCTGGACTCCGTCGCCCGGGTGCTGCGGCTCAGCAGCGCCGAACGCCGTCACCTCTACGTACTGGCGGGGCTCAATCCGCCCGCCCCCGAGGTCGATCCGGCGCACACGGACATGTGTGAGGGGCTCCAGCGGCTGCTCGACGGCTGGATGCCGTTCCCGGCACACATCATGGACGCCTACTGGAACGTCATCCTCTACAACGACGCTGCCTCGATGGTGATGGGGCTGGGGCCGGACCGGCCGCAGAACTGTGTGATCGCCTTCTTCACCGACCCCGTCCACCGGGGCGGTGAGCAGCAGTGGTGGGACACCGCCGCCCGGGTCGTCGCCCAGTTCCGGGCCGCGTGTTCGGAGTGCCCCGACGACGAGGGATTCCGGGCGATCGTGGCCGAGGCGGCCGAGCGCAGCCCCGAGTTCGCCGAGCTGTGGGCGCGGCGGGACGTCGCGCCGGGCGGGCAGATGCGCAAGGAGATGTCGCATCCGGCCGTGGGGGAGCTGGTGGTGGAGGCGACCCAGCTGCGCATTCCGGCCCGTCCGGATCTCGCGGTCGTGCTGCACAACCCGTGGCCGGGCACCGGCACCGAGGAGAAGCTGCGGTGGCTGGCCTCGCCGGAGGGCCGGCGCGGCTCCATGCGCCAGGTGCGGGCATGACAGGACCGGACGCCCGCGTGCCGTAACCCTCGCCGGGCTTCGTATGCTCGGCACATGAGCGATAGCACCGACCTCGGCGCCGAGGACCGAAAGATCGTCACGCTGGCGCGCAGCGCCCGCGCCCGCAACGGTGTGCCCGAGGGCGCGGCCGTACGGGACGAGACCGGACGCACGTATGTGGCAGGCACGGTGGAGCTGGAGTCGCTGCGGCTCAGCGCGCTCCGGACGGCTGTCGCGATGGCCGTGGCCAGTGGGGCCACGTCGCTGGAGGCGGCCGCGGTCGTCTCCGAGGCGCAGACGCCGTCCGACGAGGACCGGGCCGCGGTAAGGGACCTGGGCGGGGCGGACACACCCGTCCTGCTTGCGGGGCCCGACGGAGTGCTGCGGCTCACCGTGACGGCGGGCTGAACCTCCGCAGGACCACCATCGTGTGTACGGACGCCCCGCGCCCCACCGGCGCGGGGCGTTCGTAACAGGATGTGCGGGAGTCACGGATCTTGACACCATCTGATGGGCCATCAGTCAACGCATTTCGATGCCATTGACTTCTTCCGGGCCGGAGTCATCAATGGCCCCCTGCCGGCGCGGACGAGCCGCGCGCCGGATCCGCAGGAGGGGGCTCCATGCGTTCAGCCACACGAAGATCCGACAGCCGAAGATCCTGTCGCCGGGACCGTCCGGACCGCGGCCGCCGCTGGGCCGCCGCGCTGGGTGCCGGAGCGCTCGTCGTCACCGGGGGAGGGCTGCTCGCCGGACCCGCGCAGGCCAGTGCGACGGCCTCGGCCGCGGTGGTCTTCCCGACCCACTGCATCCCGCCCGCCATCGCAGGCCTTCCGCCGATCGACGGGACGACGTCGGCCGAGATCACCGTCGACAACGCCGCGCCCGAGGTCGGTGACACGGTCACGGTGACGTACACCGTCGTCGAACCGGCCGCGAGCAACCCGGTCGACCTGGCCCTGCCCGCCGACATCATGACGCCCACCGGGAAAGTCACCGTGGGCGGCGCGCAGTCCGCCGACGTCACGGTGGCGGGACCGAAGAAGAACGAACCCGTACCGGGCAAGGGTGATTTCCCGTCCTTCTCCATGACCGGAACGTTCACCGTCACCGCGCCCGGCGAGATCACCCTCTCGCCCGGCGACTACAACATCCACACCAGCTACATCATGGAGCTGGACACACCCTGCACGGTCACCGATCCGCCCGCACCCGTCTCCCTGACCATCATCGCCACGGACGGCGGCGGCCAGGTCAACGAACGGGCCATCCAGCTCGGTACGGCCTCCGGCGCGGCCGGTGACCAGGTCACCGTGACCGGGTCGAAGTTCACCGCGGGCGCGTCCGTCACACTCGTCGGCCGGGCCGGGGACGCACCGACCGGCGACACCGCGACGGTCACGGCGGACGACGCGGGCGCCTTCACCGGGCAGCTCACCGTCGACGATCCGGCCACGACCGGCATCGTGGCCTACGAGGGCGCCGACTGGGACGCCGCCAAGGGTGCGGGCCCCCGGGCCTACACCGTCACCGGAGGCGGCGGCGAGATCCCGGACGGCAGCCAGAAGCTGACCTCGTCCGTCAGACCGGGCACGCTCTCCATGGCTCAGGCCGGGGACTCCGTCGCGCTGTCGGCGGTCGACCTCGGGCAGGGCGGCGCTTCCACCGGCGCCTTGCAGACCGTGACGGTCCAGGACTTCCGGGGCGGCCCCGCGGGCTGGTCCCTGACCGGCAGGGTCACCGACTTCAAGGGCCCGGGAGGGGCGACGATCGACGCGGCCGCGCTCGGCTGGAGCCCGGCCTGCGCGACGAAGGCCGGCAGCCCGAGCACCTGTGCGGCCGGGTCCGGGGGATCGGTCGGCAGCGCGGGGGCCACCCTGGCGTCCACGCCGGACGGGGCCTTCACCGGCGGTGAGTTCACCGTCGATGCCCAGCTGTCGCTGGACGTCCCGGCGTTCACCGCCGCGGGCGCGTACACGGGAGTGCTCACGCTCACCCTCACGTGAGCGAGCGCCACTGATCAACCGGTGGGCCGGGCGCGCACCCGGCCGGCCCACCCCGCCCGAGCGTGCACATGGGAGCCCGCACCGTGCGCAAACCCTCCGTACTCCTGTCGACCCTCGCCACCCTCCTGGCCGGAGCCCTGCTCCTGCTCGGCGCGCCCGCCGCCGACGCCGCCGACAACGGCAGCTGGTCGGTCTTCCCCACCACCGCCGACGCGGGCGCGCGGCCGTACTTCTACCTCTCCGCCGACCCCGGCGCCACCCTCACCGACCAGGTCACCGTCACCAACAAGACCGGTGAACCCCTGACCTTCCGGCTGTACGCCGCCGACGCCTACAACACCGCACGCGACGGCGGATTCGCGGTCCGGGCGCAGAACGAGAAGCAGCGCTCCGTCGGAGCCTGGGCGAAGGCCGGGCGCGACAGGGTCACCGTGAAACCGCACGGGTCGATCACCGTTCCCGTCACCATCAAGGTGCCCGAGGACGCCGAACCGGGCGACCACCCCGGCGCGCTCGTCGCCCTGGACGAGCGCCTCGACCCCGCGGACGAGGGCGCCGTCGCCGTCGGCATCCAGAAGGCTGTGGGCGCCCGGATCTATCTGCGGGTCAACGGCCCCACGATGCCCGCGCTCTCCGTCGAGGACGTGTCGGTCGAGCACTCCCAGCCCCTGGTCCCGGGCACGGGGGAGTCCCGGGCCGTCATCTCGTACACGCTCCGCAACCGCGGCAACGTCACCCTCAGCCCCAAGGTCGCGCTCAAGGCCGAGGGCCTCTTCGGCCGCACCCTGCTCACCCGCGATCTCGAGCGCATCCCCTCCGAGCTGCTGCCGCGCCAGGAGGTCCGGCTCACCGAGGAGTGGGCGGGCGCGCCCCAGGTGGAGTGGGGCGAGATCAGGCTGACCGCGAGCGCGCGCGACACCCGCGAGTCCGCTGCCGTGTCGTACTTCGCGCTGCCCTGGCTGGTCGCCGGGGTGCTCCTGGCGGTGCTCGCCGGGGGTGCGGCGCTGTGGATCCGGTCACGCCGCAGCCGTCGCCGCACGGCCTGAGAAGCGGGTCCGGTGGCCGCGGCGGGCTCCATGGTGCCCCGCGGCCGCCGGGATCGGGGACAATGGGCGCCATGAGCGCTCGACCTAACCCAGAAGCTGCTGCGCAGCAGGCTGAGAACACCGCCCCCCACCGGGCCGGTTTCGCCTGCTTCGTGGGCCGTCCCAACGCGGGCAAGTCCACCCTTACGAACGCTCTGGTCGGCCAGAAGGTGGCGATCACGTCCAACCGGCCCCAGACGACCCGGCACACCGTGCGCGGCATCGTGCACCGGCCGGACGCACAGCTGATCCTGGTCGACACCCCCGGCCTCCACAAGCCGCGCACCCTGCTGGGCGAGCGTCTCAACGACGTCGTACGCACCACCTGGGCCGAGGTCGACGTCATCGGCTTCTGCCTGCCCGCCGACCAGAAGCTCGGCCCCGGCGACAAGTACATCGTCAAGGAACTCGCGGGCATCAAGAAGACGCCCAAGATCGCGATCATCACCAAGTCCGACCTGGTCGAGTCCAAGCAGCTCGCCGAACAGCTGCTGGCCGTCTCCCGCCTCGGCGAGGAGCTCGGCTTCGAGTGGGCGGAGATCATCCCGGTCTCGGCGGTCAAGGACGATCAGGTCGGCCTGCTGGCCGACCTGATCGCCCCGCTGCTCCCCCAGAGCCCGCCGCTCTACCCGGAGGGCGACCTCACCGACGAGCCCGAGATGGTCATGGTCGCGGAGCTGATCCGGGAGGCCGCGCTCGAAGGCGTACGGGACGAGCTGCCGCACTCCATCGCGGTCGTCGTCGAGGAGATGCTGCCGCGCGAGGACCGTCCGGCGGACAAGCCGCTGCTCGACATCCACGCCAACGTCTACATCGAGCGGCCCAGCCAGAAGGGCATCATCATCGGCCCCAAGGGCAAGCGGCTGAAGGAAGTCGGCACGAAGTCGCGCAAGCACATCGAGGCCCTGCTGGGCACACCGGTCTTCCTCGATCTGCACGTGAAGGTCGCCAAGGACTGGCAGCGCGACCCCAAGCAGCTGCGCAAGCTGGGGTTCTGAGCACCCCGCCGGCGGTCTCTCACGCCGGCGCCGGCGGTCTCACGCGCCCTCCTTCAGGACGCGTGAGACCAGGGCGCGCTGGGCGTCGGTCAGCCGCGGGTCCGCGCAGTTCACGGTGCGGTCGCCGACCGTGATCCGGTAACTGAAGCCGTCCGGGACGCCGGCCGCGGGAGCCTCCCGGCCGCCGGTGAGCGCCGATTCGGCCAGCGCCTCCCACTCGTGGGCATCGGCCCGTCCAGAGGTGTCGATCTCGCGGTGGCGCGCGATGCCGGCGAAGCCGCCGGTCCTGCTCACCCTGATCCGCATGCGGTGTCCTTCCTCCTCGACGGGCCCGGACGGCTACGCGGTCGGCACGCCCACCTCCGACCAGGCCTTGAGGACCGCCTCGACCTCGTCGCCCTCGCCGAAGCGGCTGCGGGCCGCCGCCACGGTCAGCCGGGCGAAGGACGCGAAGTCCGCGTCCACCGCCAGTTCACCACCGGTGAGCACATCGAACCAGAGCTGACCCGCCCGCTCCCAGGAACTGCCACCGAGCGCGGTGGCCAGCAGGTAGAACGCACGGTTCGGGATGCCGGAGTTGAGGTGCACTCCGCCGTTGTCCTCGCCGGTGTGGATGTAGTCGTCCATCGAGGCGGGCTGCGGGTCCTTGCCGAGCACGTCGTCGTCGTACGCGGTGCCGGGTGCCTTCATCGAGCGCAGCGCCACGCCCTGGACCCGGGGCGCCAGAAGTCCCGCGCCGATCAGCCAGTCGGCCTGCGCGGCGGTCTGGCCGAGCGAGTACTGCTTGACCAGCGAGCCGAACACGTCGGACACCGACTCGTTGAGCGCGCCGGACTGGCCGTAGTAGTTCAGGTTGGCCGTGTACTGCGTCAGTCCGTGCGCCAGCTCATGGGCGATGACGTCGATGGCGACGGTGAAGTCCAGGAAGATCTCCCCGTCCCCGTCGCCGAAGACCATCTGCTCGCCGTCGAAGAAGGCGTTGTTGTACTTCTCGTCGTAGTGCACGGAGCCGATCAGCGGCAGCCCGTTGCCGTCGATCGAATTCCGGCCGTAGGCGCTGAGCAGCAGTTCGAAGGTGGCGCCGAGTCCCGCGTACGCGCGGTTGACGCTGGCGTCGGACGTGGGCTCCTCGCCCTCGGAGCGGACCTTCGTGCCGGGCAGATCCGTGCCGTGGCGGCAGTCGTAGAGCGTGCGGTCGGGTTTGCCGGAGGGTTCCCCCTCCGGCGCGGGGGTGACGGAGGGCCGGACGGCGGTGGTCACCTGGCGGCGGGTGCGCCGGGCGGCGTCGGCCTCCAGGGTGCGGCGGGCCGGGCCTGCCAGGACGGGGTCGTCGGACTGCGACAGCTTGTCGAGGACGTGGGGAGGCACGATGGTGCAGAAGACGGGACGGATTTCGTGCTGAGATCGAGGCTGCATACACACGACTGTGGCAGTGCGTGACCGCCATGTCACTGGTTGCCACCGTGATTGACGAAATAGAGTGATCCCTCACTGTTCACCCGTTACCGGTGCCCGGTCCCGCATACTGATACGGCACCGACGTCTCGGGCGCCCCTCGGTTAGTCTCTTCGCATCATGCGTTTCGGGCTGCTTCTTCTTAGCTGCCGCGGCGAGGGCCTGTAGTCGTAGGCCGACCCCCTCCCCGCGGAGTCTGGTGTTGCAGCAACACAGTCGGCCGTCCCCTTGCCGGACCCCGAGGAGCCCTACGCCATGACCGCAGTGAACCCCGCGCAGACCCCCGCCGAGAACGCCGTGGGCCGCCCCACGCCGATCACCAACTCCACGGGCCTGCAGAAGCCGTCCGGGATGCCGATCCACAAGTACGGCCGGTACGAGGCCGTCGAGATCCCCGACCGCACCTGGCCCGGCAAGCGGATCACCAAGGCGCCCCGCTGGCTCTCCACCGACCTGCGCGACGGCAACCAGGCCCTGATCGACCCGATGTCACCGGCCCGCAAGCGCGAGATGTTCGACCTGCTGGTCCGCATGGGCTACAAGGAGATCGAGGTCGGCTTCCCCTCCTCCGGCGAGACCGACTTCGCCTTCGTGCGCTCCATCATCGAAGAGGGCGCGATCCCCGAGGACGTGACGATCTCCGTCCTGACGCAGGCCCGCGAGGAGCTGATCGAGCGAACGGTCGAGTCGCTGCGCGGCGCCCACCGCGCCACCGTGCACCTGTACAACGCGACCGCCCCCACCTTCCGCCGCGTGGTCTTCCGCGGCTCCAAGGAGCAGGTCAAGCAGATCGCCGTGGACGGCACCCGGCTGGTCATGGAGTACGCCGAGAAGATCCTGGGCGAGGAGACGGTCTTCGGCTATCAGTACAGCCCCGAGATCTTCACCGACACCGAGCTGGACTTCGCCCTGGAGGTCTGCGAGGCGGTCTGCGACGTGTGGCAGCCCGAGGAGGGCCGCGAGATCATCCTCAACCTGCCCGCCACCGTGGAGCGTTCGACGCCTTCCACGCACGCGGACCGGTTCGAGTGGATGTCGCGCAACCTCTCGCGCCGCGAGTTCGTCTGCCTGTCCGTCCACCCGCACAACGACCGCGGCACCGCCGTCGCCGCCGCCGAACTGGCGCTGATGGCGGGCGCGGACCGGATCGAGGGCTGTCTGTTCGGCCAGGGCGAGCGCACCGGCAACGTCGACCTGGTCACGCTGGGCATGAACCTGTTCTCGCAGGGCGTGGACCCGCAGATCGACTTCTCGCAGATCGACGAGATCCGTCGCACCAGCGAGTACTGCAACCAGATGGAGGTCCACCCGCGCCACCCCTACGCGGGCGATCTGGTCTACACCGCCTTCTCGGGCTCCCACCAGGACGCCATCAAGAAGGGCTTCGACGCCATGGAGGCCGACGCGGCCGCCCAGGGCAAGACCGTCGACGACATCGAATGGGCGGTCCCGTACCTGCCGATCGACCCGAAGGACGTCGGCCGCTCCTACGAGGCCGTCATCCGGGTCAACTCGCAGTCCGGCAAGGGCGGAATCGCGTACGTCCTGAAGAACGACCACAAGCTGGATCTGCCGCGCCGGATGCAGATCGAGTTCTCCCGGATCATTCAGGCCAAGACCGACGCCGAGGGCGGCGAGGTCACGCCGACGCAGATCTGGACCACGTTCCAGGACGAGTACCTGCCCAACCCCGAGAACGCCTGGGGGCGCGTACAGATCCGCTCCGGCCAGACCACGACCGGTTCGGACGGCCAGGACACGATCACCGTCGAGGCGAACGTGGACGGCGCGGACACGGTGCTCACCGGAACCGGCAACGGCCCGATCTCCGCGTTCTTCGAAGCTCTGCAGGCCATCGGCATCGACGCCCGGCTGCTGGACTACACCGAGCACACGATGAGCGAGGGTGCGAGCGCGCAGGCCGCGTCGTACATCGAGTGCGCCATCGACGGAAAGGTCCTGTGGGGCATCGGCATCGACGCCAACACCACGCGGGCCTCCCTGAAGGCGGTCGTCTCCGCGGTCAACCGCGCCACCCGCTGACCCGAAAGGGCATGAAGTCGCCCGGTCCGTGAGCCCCGTCCCCCGCGATCGGGGGGCGGGGTTCGGCCATCTCCCGGCGGTTGTGACGAGCGAGGTGCTGACGCCGCTTCACGGATGTGGTTAACATCACGTCCAACACGGCAATGTTGCCGGAGCATTACGGAGGTGTGCGACGTGCGGTCAAGCCTGGGACGAAGCGCCACAAAGCTGCGTATCTGCGGCATCCGCACGCTGTGGGACACCGTCGGTGACGGCGAGTTCTTCTGCCCGGGCTGCGGTGGCGACCGCAACTACCGCCGTCTGACCGGGCGCCGCCGCTTCGCCGTTCTCGGCGTGCCGCTGCTGCGGCGCGGCACCGTGGGACCGGTCGTCGAATGCGCCGCCTGCCGCGGCCACTTCGACACCGAGGCGCTCGACCACCCCACCACCACGCGGTTCTCCGCGATGCTCAGGGACGCCGTCCACACCGTGACCCTGGGGGTCCTCGCGGCCGGCGGCAGCACCTCCCGCACGGTCCTGGAGACGGCGGTCGAGACCGTGCGCGGCGCCGGCTTCGACGACTGCACGCAGGACCAACTGGCCACCGTCGTCGAGATCCTCGCCGCCGACATCGGCCACGGCTCCGCGTTCGACCCCGCCGCCGAGGCCTGCGGTGCGGCCCTCGCCATCGAACTCCACGAGGCCCTCGAGCCCCTTGCCGCGCACCTCGCGCCCACAGGGCGCGAATCGATTCTGCTCCAGGGCGCCCGCATCGCCCTCGCCGACGGCCCGTACAGCCCCGCCGAGCGCGAGGTGCTGACCACGGTCGGCGGCGCGCTGCGCCTGCGTGACGAGGACACCGCACGGCTGCTCGCGGCCGCGGCGCGCACGCCCTCCTGATCCCTCTCCGCACCGGCCCGGTACTCCCGCGGGAGTAGGCGGGCCGCCGTGCCCTCCTCGGCAGTAGCGGGGAAGTCGGCCCCTGGTGCGACGAATCGCCCCCGGCCCGACGGGAGTCTGGACATGACCGGACACCCGTACGGAAGGGGGGCCTCCCATGCAGGCCGCAGCACAGGACAGTGGCGAGCGGACAAGCCCATGGAGCAGGTGGCGCATGCTGCCCTGGGCGGTCGTCGCGCTCTGGGTCGCCGTGATGGCGATCGCCGGCCCGCTGGCCGGCAAGCTCGGCGACGTACAGGTCAACCGCGCCGTCGACTACCTGCCGGCGAGCGCCGACTCCACGCAGGTGGCCAGGATCCAGGACAGGCTGCCCGGCGGTGAGTCGACCGACCTCGTCCTCGTCTACCACCGTGACGGCGGGCTGACCGCCGCCGACCGGGCCACGGCGGCCCGGCAGACCGCCGGGGTCGCGGACGCCCACACCCTCACCACCCGGCCGCCGGCCGTGCCGTCCCAGGACGGCACGACCCTGATGTACCCGGTGTCCACGACCGAGCCCGGCCAGGACGACGAGGCGCGGATCGCGTTCGTCGACGACGTGCGCGACACCGCGAAGGGCGGCGGCGGACTGAGCGTCGAGGTCGGCGGCCCCGGAGCCCTGAACGCCGACGCCCAGAAGGTCTACGGGTCGCTCGGCGGACCGCTCCTCTACACCACCGTCGCCGTCGTCGCGATCCTGCTGATCCTCATCTACCGCAGCCCGCTGCTGTGGCTCGTCCCGCTCGTCGTCGCAGGGGTCGCCGACGCCCTGTCGATGGCGATCGTCCACGGCCTCAACCAGGGCTTCGACGTCACCGTCACCGGCCAGAGCTCCGCGGTGATGACCATCCTCGTCTTCGGCGCGGGCACCGACTACGCCTTGCTGCTCGTCTCCCGCTACCGCGAGGAACTGACCCGTGCCGCCCGGCCGCACGAGGCGATGGCGGCCGCGCTCCGCGGCTGCGGACCCGCCGTCATCGCATCCTCCGCGACCGTCGCGGCGGGCCTCCTGTGCCTCCTGGCCGCCGATCTCACCAGCAGCCGCGGCATGGGACCCATCGCCGCCGTCGGGGTGCTGTGCGCGCTCCTGGCGATGCTGACGCTGCTCCCGGCCGTCCTGGTGCTCCTGGGCCGCCGGGTGTTCTGGCCGCTCGTGCCCGAGTACGGCGCCGAGCCGAAGAAGCGCCGCTCGCTCTTCGCCGCCATGGGCAGCTCCGCGGGGCGCCGGCCCGTCGCCGTACTGGTCGGTGGCGGAGTGCTGCTGGGCGCCCTGTCGCTCGGTGCGTTCAACCTGCCCGGCGACCTCAAGCAGGAGGACTCCTTCACCAGCAAGCCGGACTCGGTCTCGGCCATGGCGACCCTCGCCGAGGCCTACCCCGGCCGCTCCGCCCAGCCGATCACCGTGCTGACCCCGAGCGACCGGGCCGGCACCGCGCTGGCCGAGGCCCGTAAGACCCCAGGCGTCGCCTCCGCCGAACGCGGCCGCACCGGTGGCGGCTGGACCGAGCTGTCCGTCGTCGCCGAGGCCGGGCCGGAGACCGCGGGGGAGCGGGACACCATCCACGCCCTGCGCGACGGCCTGGAAGGCAGCCATGTCGGCGGGCCCGGCGCCCAGCAGATGGACCTGGAGACGGCCAGCTCCCGGGACCTGGACATCGTCGTCCCGCTCGTCCTGCTCTCCGTCCTGCTGATCCTGATCGTCCTGCTGCGCAGCCTCGTCGCCCCCCTGCTCCTCGTCGCCGCGGTCGTCGCGGTCTGGGGCGCCTCGCTCGGCATCGGCGGCCTGCTCTTCGAACCGGTCCTCGGGCTCGAGGGCACCGACCCCGGGCTGCCACTGCTCACCTTCGTCTTCCTGGTGGCCCTCGGCGTCGACTACGGCATCTTCCTGATGCACCGGGTCCGGGAGGAGGCCCGGCGCGGCGCCGGACCCACCGAGGCCGCGCTCACCGCGCTGCGCACCACCGGCGGCGTGATCGCCTCGGCGGGGCTCGTGCTCGCCGCCACCTTCGCCGTCCTGACGAACATGCCGCTGACCTCGCTGGTCGAGATGGGCTTCGTCATCGCCGTCGGCGTCCTGCTCGACACCTTCCTCGTCCGCACCTACCTGGTGACCTCGGCGAGCGTGGCCCTGCAACGGAAGATGTGGTGGCCCGGCGCGCTCAGCCGCACCCCCGGCGCGCCCGCCCCGCGCGAACCGGAACTCGTCAGGACGCCCTGACAGTGCCCCGCCCCGTACCGGAGGATGGCGGCGTGACCACCAGCCCGAGCCGCCGTGATCGCATCCTGGCGGTCGTCAACCGCGACCCCATGCACGCACCGCACAGGACGCGCACCGACGCCCTCGTAGCCGTGGGCGCCGGTGCGCTCTCCGCCGCCCTCGCCCTGTTCGCCGACGACGCCGTCGCGCCCGACGCGCTCGGCTGGCTCCTGTTGTTCGGCAGCGCCGCGTTGCTCGTGTGGCGGCGGCGCAGCCCCGTCATGGTCCTGCTCGCCCTGATTCCGCTGCTGATGCTCTACCACGGCCTCGACAACGCCCATACGGCTCCGATGCCGCAGACCTGGATCGCGCTCTACACCGTGGCCGTGACCGGCCGCCCGCTGCGCACCCTGCTCACCGGCATCGGCGTGACGTCCGTGATGGTGACGGTGGTCCTCGGCATCGACGCCCATCAGGGGCTCGAACTGCTGCGCATCTCCGGGTGGATCGTCGCCG
Organism: Streptomyces sp. NPDC005761; assembly: GCF_040630635.1. Lineage (NCBI taxonomy): Bacteria > Bacillati > Actinomycetota > Actinomycetes > Kitasatosporales > Streptomycetaceae > Streptomyces > Streptomyces sp. NPDC005761. Next base: position 59,973 of record NZ_JBEXXX010000005.1, read on the forward strand.
TGCTGTTCTGCGGCGTCGACGTGCGCATCTACCGCCAGTACGTCGCCTCGATGCTGGAGCGCGCCGAACGCGCCGAACGGACCCGGGAGGAGGAGGCGCGGCGACGGGTCGCCGAGGAGCGGCTGCGGATCGCCCGTGATCTGCACGACCTGCTGGCTCACAGCATCACCCTCATCGGCGTGCAGACCTCGGTCGCCTCGCACATCCTGACCGTCGACCCGGAACGACTCGACCGGCAGGCGATCGCCGCGTCCCTGGACGACATCGCGGACACCTGCCGCGAAGCAAGGGCGGAACTCCGCACCACCCTCCAGGTGCTGCGCGACACAGGACACGGCAACGGGCACGACACCAACGGCCCGCTGCCCGGTCTGGCCGCACTGCCCGGTCTCGTAAAGGCTGCGGAGGCGGCCGGAGCCCGGGTCGACCTCCAAGTGCGGGTGCCGGACGGCCGCGTCGCCCCGGCGACCGGAGCGGCCGCCTACCGCATCGTGCAGGAGTCCCTGACGAACGCGGTACGGCACGCGGGCCCCGGTGTCCGCATCCTCGTCGCCGTCGAACCCGCCGGCCCGGCCGCCCTGCGCGTCACGGTCACCGATGACGGCACCGGCCCGGCGGACGACGGCTCAGCCCCCGGCTTCGGCATCGTGGGGATGCGGGAACGGGCCCGCAGCACCGGCGGCACCCTCGACGCCGGCCCCCGCCCCGACGGCGGCTTCGAGGTCTCGGCGCTGCTGCCGTTCCAGCACCGGGGCGAGGAGCAGGCCCGGATCCCGCCTCCCGCGTCCGCGCACCAGGCCCAGGCATCGGAGACCGCCTCATGATCCGCGTACTGCTCGCCGACGACCAGACGCTCGTGCGGGCGGCGTTCGCGATGCTCGTCGGCTCCGCCCCGGACATGGAGATCGTCGGCGAGGCCGGCACCGGCCTCGAAGCCGTCGCACTCGCCCGCTCCGCCCGCGCCGACCTCGTCGTCATGGACATCCGGATGCCCGAACTCGACGGCATCGAGGCGACCCGCCGCATCGCCGCGGACGAGGACCTCGCCGGGGTGAAGGTGCTCGTCCTGACCACGTACGACACCGACGACCACATCGTCGACGCGCTGCGCGCCGGAGCCTCCGGCTTCCTGGTCAAGGACACCCGGCCCGCCGACCTGCTCGCCGCGATCAGGACCGTGGCCGCGGGCGAGTCCCTGCTCTCGCCCGGCCCGACGGCCCGGCTCATCGCCCGGGTCCTCAGCGCGCCCCGGCCCCCGGCCGGGACCGGCGGGCCCGACCTGCTCTCCGACCGGGAACGCCAGGTTCTCGCCCTCGTCGCACGCGGCCTGAACAACACCGGGATCGCCGAGACCCTGGGCCTCAGCCCGCTCACCGCCAAGACCCACGTCAGCCGGATCATGGGCAAACTGGGCGCCCGCGACCGTGCCCAGCTGGTGATCGTCGCCTATGAATCCGGGCTCGTCGTGCCCGCGGGCGGCGGCGCGGACGCGAGCTGAGCGGACCGGCTCGTGGGGGCGGGCCCACCGGACCACCCGCGTACCGGACAATGGAGCCATGAGCTTGTTCCGGGACGACGGCGTGGTGCTCCGCACGCAGAAGCTGGGCGAGGCCGACCGGATCATCACGATCCTGACCCGCGGCCACGGCCGGGTACGGGCCGTCGCGCGCGGCGTGCGGCGCACCAAGTCGAAGTTCGGGGCCCGGCTGGAGCCGTTCTCCCACGTGGACGTGCAGTTCTTCGCCCGCGGCAGCGAGCTGATCGGGCGCGGGCTGCCGCTCTGCACCCAGAGCGAGACCATCGCCCCGTACGGCGGCGCGATCGTCACCGACTACGGGCGCTACACCGCCGGCACCGCGATGCTGGAGACCGCCGAGCGCTTCACCGACCACGAGGGCGAGCCGGCGGTCCAGCAGTACCTGCTGCTCGTGGGCGGCCTGCGCACCCTCGCCCGAGGGGAGCACGAGCCGAATCTCATCCTCGACGCCTTCCTGCTGCGCTCCCTCGCGGTCAACGGCTACGCCCCCAGCTTCGTCGACTGCGCCCGGTGCGGAATGCCCGGTCCGAACCGGTTCTTCTCCGTCGCGGCGGGCGGCGTCATATGCGGCGACTGCCGGGTACCCGGCAGCGTCGTACCCTCGGCGGAGGCCGTCACCCTGCTGAGCGCACTGCTGTCCGGCGACTGGGAGACGGCGGACGCGTGCGAGGCGCGTCATGTCAGGGAGGGGAGCGGGCTGGTGTCCGCCTATCTGCACTGGCATCTGGAGCGCGGGCTGCGTTCGCTGCGGTACGTGGAAAAGTGACACAGGGAGACTGAAGAGCTCATGGCAGTACGCGGAATCCTCGGCGGCCGTAACCGGCGCGACCACAAGACCCCGGAGCCGCACCCGTCCGGTGCCGTGCCCCCGAAGATCCCCGGTGAACTGGTGCCCAAGCACGTCGCCGTCGTGATGGACGGCAACGGCCGCTGGGCCAAGGAGCGGGGTCTGCCGCGCACCGAGGGCCACAAGGTCGGCGAGGGCGTCGTCATGGACGTGCTCAAGGGCTGCATCGAGATGGGCGTCAAGAACCTCTCGCTCTACGCGTTCTCGACGGAGAACTGGAAGCGGTCCCCGGAGGAGGTGAAGTTCCTCATGAACTTCAACCGGGACGTCATCCGCCGCCGCCGCGACGAGATGGACGAACTCGGCATCCGGATCCGCTGGGTCGGCCGCATGCCCAAGCTGTGGAAGTCCGTCGTCCAGGAGCTCCAGGTCGCCCAGGAGCAGACCAAGGACAACGACAGGATGACGCTGTACTTCTGCGTCAACTACGGCGGCCGGGCCGAGATCGCGGACGCCGCGCAGCGGATCGCCCAGGACGTCGCGGCCGGGAAGCTCGATCCGTCGAAGGTCAACGAGAAGACGTTCGCGAAGTACATCTACTACCCGGACATGCCGGACGTCGACCTCTTCGTCCGCCCCAGCGGCGAGCAGCGCACGTCCAACTACCTGATCTGGCAGAGCGCGTACGCCGAGATGGTCTTCCAGGACGTGCTGTGGCCGGACTTCGACCGCCGTGACCTGTGGCGGGCGTGCCTGGAGTTCGCCCAGCGCGACCGGCGCTTCGGCGGTGCGGTGGAGGCGGCACAGGAGGCCGATTCCTCCGGTAGCTGAGGCCCGCGGAGCCCGGGGGCGCTGCCCCCGGGGCTCTCACCCCTTGGCGCTCGCGCACTCCACGCACGTACCGAAGACCTCGACAGTGTGCGCCACGTTCACGAAGCCGTGCTGCGCCGCGATGGTCTCGGCCCACTGCTCCACCGCCGGGCCCTCGACCTCGACGGCCTTGCCGCACATCCGGCACACCAGATGGTGGTGGTGGTCGCCGGTCGAGCACCGGCGGTAGACGGACTCGCCCTCGGTGGTGCGCAGCACGTCGACCTCGCCCGCGTCCGCGAGGGACTGCAGGGTGCGGTAGACCGTGGTCAGCCCGACCGAGTCACCGCGGTGCTTGAGCACGTCGTGCAGTTCCTGGGCGCTGCGGAACTCGTCCACCTCGTCGAGCGCCGCCGCCACTGCTGCCCGCTGCCGGGTCGACCGGCCGCGTACCGGTGCAGCGTTCGTTCCACTGATCGGCGCCGTCGCCACAGGAGCCTCCTCGTGTCGCCCGTACGTATGTCGGGCCATTGTGCCAGCCCGCACCGGCGGCGGGGCCGGGCCGACCTCAGACGTGGACGTCGTCCGCGGGCCGGCGGGTGGCCGGTACTTCCAGGGTGCACCGCTCGTCCGCCGTTTCGCGGCGGCTGGCCCGGATCCGGGCCAGCGGGGCGGCGAGCAGCGTCAGGGCGATGAAGACCCCGATGGCCAGCAGCACGATCGTCGCGCCGGGCGGGACGTCCTGGTAGTACGACGTGATGGTGCCGGCCAGCGTCACCGCGACGCCGGTGACGACCGAGAGGACGAACGTCACCTTGAACGAGCGGGTGATCTGCTGCGCGGCGGCCACCGGGACCACCATCAGGGCGCTGACCAGCAGCAGCCCGACGACCCGCATGGCGACGGTGACGGTCACCGCCGCGGTGACCGCGATCAGCAGGTTCAGTACGCGCACCGGCAGACCGGTGACCCGGGCGAACTCCTCGTCCTGGCTGACGGCGAACAGCTGCCGTCGCAGCCCCACCGTCACCAGCAGCACGAAGGCCGCCAGCAGGGCGATCGCGTTGATGTCCTCGGAGGAGACCGTGGATAGCGAGCCGAAGAGGTACGAGGTGAGGTTGGCGTTGGAGCCGGTGTCGGAGAGGTTGATCAGCAGGACACCGCCCGCCATGCCGCCGTAGAAGAGCATCGCCAGGGCGATGTCGCCGCGGGTGCGTCCATACCAGCGGATCAGCTCCATGGTGACCGCGCCCACGACGGCGACGGCCGTGGCCATCCAGACCGGGCTGGTGGAGAGCAGGAAGCCGAGGCCGACGCCGGTCATCGCGATGTGGCCGATGCCGTCGCCCATCAGGGCCTGCCGGCGCTGCACCAGGTAGATGCCGACGGCGGGGGCGATGACGCCGACCAGCACGGCGGCGATCAGGGCCCGCTGCATGAAGGGAGGGGTGAGGAATTCCATGATCAGCTCAGCAGTCCCGTCCGGACGGGCTCGGAGGCCGCGTGGGGGTGTACGTGGTCGTGGCCGGGCAGGGCGTGCTGCCCGAGGGCCTTCGGGGGCGGGCCGTCGTGCATCACGCAGCCGTCGCGCAGCACGACCGCCCGGTCGATCAGGGGCTCCAGCGGGCCGAGCTCGTGCAGGACGAGCAGCACGGTGGTGCCGGCCGCGACCTGCTCGCGCAGCGTCTCGGCGAGGATCTCCTGGCTGGCCAGGTCGACGCCGGCCATCGGCTCGTCCATGATCAGCAGCTCGGGTTCGGAGGCGAGCGCCCGGGCGATCAGCACGCGCTGGTGCTGACCGCCGGAGAGCGCGTCCACCGAGTCCCTGGCACGGTCGGCGAGGCCGACGAGCGCGATGGCTCGGTCGACGGCGGCCCGGTCGGCCTTGCGCGGCAGCCTCAGCCCGGTGCGCGAGAGCCGCCCGGAGGAGACGACCTCGCGGATGGTGGCGGGCACCCCGCCGGCCGCCGTGGTGCGCTGCGGTACGTAACCGACCCGGGCCCAGTCGCGGAAGCGGCGCAGCGGGGTGCCGAAGAGCTCGACGGTGCCGCCGGTGAGCGGGACCTGGCCGATGACGGAGCGCACGGCGGTCGACTTGCCGGAACCGTTGGCGCCGAGCAGGGCGACGACCTCGCCGCGGCGCACGGTCAGGTCGACGCCGCGCAGGACGGGGCGTGCGCCGAGGGTGGCCGTGGCGTCGCGCACGACGATCACGGGTTCGGTCGTGGTGCTCTGGGGCTCGGGCATGAGCGCCTCCGGTGCTGCTGCGCGGTTCGGGTCGACCGGGTCGGTGGGGTCGCTCACTTCGCGCCGAGCGCCTTCTGCAACGCGGCGAGGTTGGACTCCATGACCTCGATGTAGTCATCGCCCGCGGACTTGCCGGTAATTCCCTCCAGCGGGTCCAGGACGCCGGTCCTCAGGCCGGTGTCGTGGGCGACGGTCTTCGCCGTCCTGTCACTGGCGAGCGTCTCGAAGAAGACGGTGGTGACCTTCTCCTTCTGCGCGATCGCGTGCAGGTCGCTGATCCGGGCGGGGCTGGGCTCGGCCTCGGGGTCGATGCCGGCGATGCCCTCCTGGGTGAGGCCGTAGCGCTCGGCCAGGTACCCGAAGGCGGAGTGGGTGGTGATGAAGGTCTTGGTCGTGGTGTTCTTCAGCCCGTTCTCGTACGCGGCATCGAGCGCGTCGAGCTTGGTGACCAGGGCGTCGGTGTTCTTGCGGTAGTCCGCGGCGTGGTCCGGGTCGGTCTTCTCCAGGGACGCCCCCACGCCCTTGGCGACCTGGGCGTACTTCACCGGGTCCAGCCAGATGTGCGGGTCGGCGCCGGCTTCCTCGCCCTCGTGCTCGTGGGCGTGCTCCTCGCCGCCGACCTCGGCGCCGTGGTCCTCCAGCGTGGTGAGCTTCGCCGCGTCGACGCTGTCCTTCGCCCCGGACTGCTTGATCGCCTCGTCGACGGCGGGCTGGAGGCCCTTGAGATAGAGGATGTAGTCCGCGTCGCTCAGGCCGCCGACCTCGCGGGGGCTGAGCTCCAGGTCGTGCGGTTCCACGCCCGGCTTGGTCAGCGTGGTGACGGAGACGTGCTTCCCGCCGATCTGCTCGGCCAGGAACTGCATCGGATAGAAGGACGCCACCACGTTCAGCTTGTCACCACTCCTGCGGTCGGCGGCGTCGGAGGCCGAGCAGGCGGAGAGGGCGGTGAGGCCGAGGACGACTGCTCCGGCGATGGCGGTCGTGGGTATGAGGCGGCGTACGTTCATGACAGTCATTTTCAACAAAAGTGGAAACGATTGTCAACAAGGCTGATGAGATGGCTCCGGAAGCGACTGTCCCGATACCGATTTGATCGAAGGGGCGTGCCCGCCGGTAATCTGAGGACTTCGCGCACCCGTCTCCCGACCACCACCCCCCATCGAGGCGCTTCGCGCCACCCCGTCCACTTTCGTCGTCGTAATGAAGAGAGCACCGTGGCCGCCGACAAGATCGACACCATCGTCAGCCTGAGCAAGCGCCGTGGCTTCGTCTACCCCTGCAGCGAGATCTACGGTGGCCAGAAGGCCGCCTGGGACTACGGGCCGCTGGGTGTCGAGCTCAAGGAGAACCTCAAGCGCCAGTGGTGGCGCTACATGGTCACCTCGCGCGAGGACGTGGTCGGACTCGACTCGTCGGTCATCCTGGCCCCCGAGGTGTGGGTGGCCTCCGGCCACGTCGCCACGTTCTCCGACCCGCTGACCGAGTGCACCTCCTGCCACAAGCGCTACCGCGCGGACCACCTGGAGGAGGCGTACGAGGAGAAGCACGGCAAGCCGCCGGTCAACGGCCTCGCCGACCTGAACTGCCCCAACTGTGGCAACAAGGGCACCTTCACCGAGCCCAAGCAGTTCTCCGGCCTGCTCTCCACGCACCTCGGCCCGACCCAGGACTCCGGCTCGGTCGCCTACCTGCGCCCCGAGACCGCCCAGGGCATCTTCACCAACTTCGGTCAGGTGCAGCAGACCTCCCGCAAGAAGCCGCCGTTCGGCATCGCGCAGATGGGCAAGTCCTTCCGGAACGAGATCACTCCGGGCAACTTCATCTTCCGCACGCGCGAGTTCGAGCAGATGGAGATGGAATTCTTCGTCAAGCCGGGCGAGGACGAGGAGTGGCAGGAGTACTGGATGCAGCAGCGCTGGAACTGGTACACCGGCCTGGGCATGCGCGAGGAGAACATGCGGTGGTTCGAGCACCCCGCGGAGAAGCTCTCCCACTACTCCAAGCGCACCGCTGACATCGAGTACCGCTTCCGCTTCGGCGGCAGCGAGTGGGGCGAGCTGGAGGGCGTCGCCAACCGCACGGACTACGACCTCAAGGCGCACTCCAAGGCGTCCGGCACCGACCTGCAGTTCTACGACCAGGAGGCCGGCGAGCGCTGGACCCCCTACGTCATCGAGCCCGCGGCCGGTGTCGGCCGCGCGATGCTGGCGTTCCTCCTGGACGCCTACATCGAGGACGAGGCGCCCAACGCCAAGGGCGTCATGGAGAAGCGCACCGTGATGCGCCTCGACCCCCGCCTGGCGCCGGTCAAGGTCGCAGTGCTGCCGCTGTCCCGCAACCCGCAGCTCTCGCCGAAGGCCAAGGGCCTCGCCGCCGACCTGCGGCAGAACTGGAACATCGAGTTCGACGACGCCGGCGCCATCGGCCGCCGCTACCGTCGCCAGGACGAGATCGGGACGCCGTTCTGCGTCACCGTCGACTTCGACACCCTCGACGACAACGCGGTGACCGTGCGCGAGCGCGACACCATGAAGCAGGAGCGCGTCTCGCTGGACCAGATCCAGGCGTACCTCGGCGCCCGACTGCTCGGCTGCTGACACCCCGCACCCGCTTCACCCACTGCACGAAGCCCCCGGTTCCCCGTACGGAACCGGGGGCTTCGTGCAGACTGGGCACACTCGCCCTCAGGAGGCCCAGGATGCCGTCCATGACCTCGAGCAAGGTCAGCAGATGGGACCAGCACGGCCGTGAACACGTCGTGCACGTGCGGAAGTCGGGAGTGCGGCGGCAACTGAGCTGCGACACCTGCGACTGGAGCAAGGCGGTGCAGTTCCTGCCCTGGCTCAAGGCCGAGGAGCACCTCGCCGAGGCCCATCAGGCGACGGTCGACCCGACGGCGACGTAGGGCTTCGCGTGGGGACCGGGCCGGGTCAGGAAGCGGGGCCACACCCGGCCGGAGGAAAAGGCGGTGCCGCGGCCGATGGGGCCGGGGTACCTTAGCCGCATGTCTTCGTTCTTCCAGATCTACGAGTGAGAGTGCGGCGGGTCCGACCACCCGCCGCCCACCGGACCGATCCAGGGTCTTCTCAGACCTCACTTTCACCACGAATGGGAGAACCCCGTGGCCAAGAGCCGTAACAACCTTCTCGGCGTCGGCGGACAGCGCAAGAAGGTGTCCCGCGCCGAGCAGCAGGGCGCCGGCCCCGAGCGCAACGCCGACCGGAAGACGGCCGCCGAGCAGAAGGCGGAGCTGCTGCGCAGGATGCGCGAGCGCACCACTGGTGAGACGTCGGACGCCGCCGCCGAGCAGGACGCCCCGGAGCAGGACGCCCCTGCGCAGAGCTGACGCCTCCTCGCGGAGGGCAGTCCGCACGACCCGCACGACCGTGGGCCCGGGACACCTCAGGCATCTGAGGTGTCCCGGGCCCACGCCCGTATCGGGTGCCCCCTCTCACGCCACCGTGCGTGAGGGCGCCCCGCCCCCTCACGCCACCGTGCGCGGCAGCCGCAGGCTCAACAGCGCCGTCAGGGCGACCGCGGCCAGCTGGACCAGCAGCGTCACGATCAGCGCGTCCCGCATGCCCGAGCCCGGCGCCAGTGCCAGGAACAGCGAACCGAGCGTCGCCACGCCCAGCGCCAGCGCCGCCTGCTGGGTCGTCGTCATGACGCCGCCGCCCACCCCGGCCCGCTCCGGCGGCACGTCCGACAGGACGATGCGGAACAGGACGGGCAGTTGGAGTCCCTGGCCGAAGCCGGCGATCGCCAGCCCCGGCATCAGGCCGAGCAGCCCCAGGCCCGACCAGTCGCGCCACACCGTGAGGGCGAGCACGACGACGCCTGCCGCCTGGATCAGCCCGCCGGCCGTCACCACGCGGCTGCCGTAGCGCCGTACCAGCCGCGGACCGGCCAGCGAGGCCGCGAAGAAGGCCACCGCCATCGGGGCCATCGACAGTCCCGACTCCGCCGGGCCGAGCCTCAGCCCCTGCTGGAGTGCGACGGCGATGACGAACATGAAGCCGCCGAAGCCGATCGAGAACGGCACCACCAGCGCCAGCCCGCGCCGCAGCGATGCGAGCCGCAACAGGCTTGGCGGGACCAACGGAACCAGTCCGCGCCGGTCCGCCCGCCGCTCCACCCGGTAGAAGGCGACCGCGGCGAACGGGAACAGTGCCAGCGAGACCCAGGTCCACAGCGGCCAGCCCGCCGCCCGTCCCTCGGTGAGCGGGGCCAGCAGCGTGACCAGTGACACGGCGAGCAGCAGCGTGCCCGGTACGTCGATGGGCGCCGGGCGCTCCGACCGCGTCTCCGGGACCGCGCGGGCCGCCAGGATCAGCCCGACGGCCGCCACCGGAACGTTGACCAGGAACACCGAGCGCCAGCCCGCGCTCTCGCCGAACACCGACGACAGAGGCGCGGCGGCGACGAGCACCCCGCCCAGGATCTGGCCCGCCACCATGGAGAGCCCCGCCGTGGCCCCGTACAGGCTCATCGCCCGGGCCCGCCGGTGGCCCGAGGTGGCCGCCTGGATGGTGGCGAGCACCTGCGGCAGCATCAGCGCCGCCGCGGCGCCCTGGGCCACCCGCGCCCCGACCAGCGTCCAGGCGTCCGGCGCCAGTCCGCACGCCAGTGAGGTGAGCCCGAACGCGGCCATGCCCAGCAGGAAGAGCCGGCGCCGGCCGGCCATGTCGCCGAGCCGGCCGCCGAGGACGAGCAGGACGGCGTACGAGAGCCCGTACCCGGCGACGACGAGTTCCAGCAGAGCCGGGCCGGCGGCGAGGTCGTGGTCGATGGTGGGCAGGGCGACGTTGACGATGAAGAAGTCGATCAGGGGAAGGGCCGCACCCAGCAGCACGGTGAACAGCCCCAACGCGCCGAGCACCGGGGCGGGGTGGTCGTGCCGCACCACGGGGGCGGCGTATGTCTTCGGCCGTACAGAGGATTCACTCACGACACCGACGATCGCTCTTCCCGGAGCCTGGTACCAGAGTGTCTTTATCCTGGTACCAGAAGCACCTGCCATGGCTTCGGCCGGTCCCGCATGCTGGAGGAATGACGACGATGGTGACGGCAGCCCGGAGGGCCCCGGAAGCACCGCGGAATCCGGCGGCCGATGCCCCGGACGCATCCGGGACCGACATCCGGCGGCACGAGCTCGCGGACTTCCTGCGCAGCCGGCGCGAACGGATCACGCCCGAGCAGGTGGGGCTGGTCCGGGGTCACCGCAGGCGCACGCCAGGGCTGCGCCGCGAGGAGGTCGCCCAGCTCTCCGCCGTCGGTGTCACCTGGTACACCTGGCTCGAACAGGCCCGCGACATCCAGGTCTCGCCCCAGGTCCTCGACGCGCTCGCCCGCGCCCTGCTGCTGGACCGCAGCGAGCGCACCCACCTGTTCTCCCTCGCGGGAGCCGTCGACCCGGCTCCCGACACCGACTGCCCGAGCATCACCCCGGCGCTGCGCACCCTGCTGCGGCAGCTGGAGCCGATCCCCGCCTGCGTGCAGAACAGCCGGTACGACATCCTCGCCCACAACCGCACCTACGGCCGGATGCTCTGTGACATGGACGCCGTCGCGGTCGCGGACCGCAACGTCATGCTGCTGGCCTTCACGAACGAGGAGTGGCGAACCTCCGTCATGGACGTGGCCGCGGTGACCCGTCTCATGACCGCGAAATTCCGTGCGTCGATGGCCGGACACCTCGCCGAGCCCGCCTGGAAGGCCCTCCTCAAGCGGCTGGAGGCGGCCTCACCGGAATTCCGGGAGACCTGGGCTCGGCACGAGGTCCTGGGCCCCGGTGCCAGGTCCAAGGTCTTCCGCAACGCGCATGTGGGGCTGCTGAGGCTGGAGACCACCGACCTGTGGCTCGGCCCGTCGTCCGGACCGAGGCTCGTCACCTACGCACCACGGGACGAGGAGACCCGCGAGCGGCTGGAGCGGCTTCACGCACTCGTGGTCGAGTCCGAGGACTGACCACCCGCGGGCGCCCGGACGAGGGGAGCGGACCGGCCCGCGGGCACCCCGATGAGGGGAGGGCTTCAGGCCCTGGTGCTCGCCGCCGAGGACTGACCCACGGGCGCACCGGACGGGCCCGCGGCCGCGGACTCCTCCAGCCGTTCCGCGGTCCGGCGGGCGGTGCCCCGGGCCCAGCGGCCGCTGCTCACCGTGCCGACCAGCAGGACGCACATCCCGCAGCCGGTGATGATCCACCAGGCGGCCCTGCTCGCCGCGACGAAGTCGCCGGCCGCCCCGTCGCCGTACGAGGAACCGGCCCCCGCCACCCCCGCCGCGAGAACCGCGCCGATCACGGCGACGCCCAGCGTCTGGCCGATCTGGCGGCTGGTCGAGGCGACCGCGGCGGCGACGCCCGCCTGGGAACGGGGCATGCCGGAGACGGCGGTGTTGGTGATGGGCGCGTTCACCGCGCCGAAGCCCAGACCGAACAGCACGTAGGCGGTGAACATCGAGGCCGTCTCGGTCTCCGCGTCGAACGCCGCGAACATCAGCCCGCTCGCCGCCATCGCGACGCCCGCGACCAGCAGCGGGATGCGCGGCCCGCGACTGGCGACGAGCCGGCCCGAGAACGGCGACAGGACACAGACCACGGCGGCCATCGGCAGCATGTAGAGACCGGCGTCCAGTGCGCTGAGCCCCCGGACGTCCTGCAGATAGAGGGTGTTGAGGAAGAGGAAGCCGCCCAGGGCGGCGAAGGCGCTGACCGCGATGACAGTGGCTCCGCTGAAGGGGACGCTGCGGAAGAAGCGCAGATCGATCAGCGGGTCGGTGCGCCGGGCCTCGTACAGCAGCAGGCCGGCCAGGGAGGCCGCCGCGACCGCGGCGAAGAACAGGATCTCCACCGAGGTCCAGCCCTTCTGCGGCGCCTCGATGATCGCGTACGTGAGCGAGCCCAGCAGCGTGATCACCAGCAACTGGCCCACCGGATCCGGGCGGCGTGCCTTCGGAGCACGGGACTCGGGGACGTACCGCCAGGTCAGCAGCAGTGCGGCGATGCCGATCGGCAGGTTGATCCAGAAGATCGACCGCCAGCCGACCGAATCGACCAGGAGGCCGCCGACCACCGGCCCCGCCGCCATGGAGATGCCGACGACAGCGCCCCAGACGCCGATCGCCCGGGCGCGTTCACGGGGGTCGGTGAAGGTGTTGGTGATGATCGACATCGCCACGGGGTTGAGCATGGAGCCACCGACGGCCTGCACCATCCGGAAGGCGATGAGCGGCTCCAGGCTGGGCGCCAGCGAGCAGAGCGCCGAGCCCACGGTGAACAGGACGAGCCCGGCCATGAAGACCTTGCGTCTGCCGATCCGGTCGGCGGTGGAGCCCGCGAGCATCAGCAGGGAGGCAAGGACGAGCGTGTACGCGTCGATCGTCCACTGCATCCCGGCGACGCTCGCGTCCAGGTCATGGCGCATGGCGGGCAGGGCGACGTTCAGGACGGTGTTGTCGAGGCTGACGATCAGAAGGCTCATGCAGCAGATCGCCAGCACGAGCATCCGCCGCCGGTGGCTGAGCTCAGGCATGCATGGATAGTACGGCTAACTAACGACTTCCGCTGCCAGTGCCCCGGCGACGTCGGCCACGAGCGGATGGTCCCCCGTGGCGTCCGCCTCGTGTTTGGTCGTCAGCACAGCCAGCACGACCGGGGCTCCGTCCTGTGTCCAGGCGATGCCCACGTCGTTGCAACTGCCGTACGACCCGCCGCCGGTCTTGTCCGCGACGGTCCACTCGGGCGGCAGCCCGGCCCGGAAGCGGGTCCCGCTGGTCCGGCAGTTCAGCAGCCAGCCGGTCAGCCGCTCGCGGTCGCGGGGCTCCAGTACGTCCCCGAGCACGAGCCGGGCGTAGTCGCGCGCGATGGCGGCCGGGGTGGTGGTGTCCCTGCGCCGCCCGGGTTCGGCCGAATTGAGGTCGGGTTCCCAACGGTCGAGGCGCGTCACCGGATCGCCGATCGAGCGGCTGAAGCGGGTGACCGCGCGCGGGCCGCCGAGCTCGCGCAGCAGCAGGTTGGCCGCGGTGTTGTCGCTGTCGCAGATCGCGGCGTCGCAGAGCTGCGCGATGGTCAGCCCGCTCGCGAGGCACTCCGGGGTGTCGGTGACCCGGGAATCGGAGACGCAGTCCGCCTTCGTGTAGCGGACGAGCCGGCCGAGCACCTCGCCGTCCCGGTCCAGATCCCTCAGCACGGCCGCCGCGGCGAGTGTCTTGAACGTGGAGAGCATGGGAAACCGCTCGTCGGCCCGGTGGCGGACAGCGGCCCCGGTGGCCAGGTTGTACGCGAACGCACCGACCCGGGCGCCATGGACACGCTCCAGCTCGTGCAGCCGGGCGGCCGCGGACCCGGGCGCCGCTGTCCGCGCGGCGGCCCGGGAAGGGCCCGCGGCGGAGACGAGCAGCGCGCCGGCCGCGCCCGCGGTGCCCAGCGAGAGCAGGGTGCGACGGGTGGGGGCCGCTGGGGGCGCCCCGGTCAGGGGGGCGGCGGAGGCTGTCCGGTCTAAGGAGCGGGCGGAGTTCATGATCTTCATGTCCTTCGTTCGATGGAGCCGAATCGGTAGGCCCTCCTCACGCTACGTGTGCCGCCCGCCACCCGGGCCGCGCCCCGGCCGCCCGGCCCGCCGGAGCAGTTCCCCGCGTACGCGACAATGGGGGAATGACCACGCTCGCCCCCTCGCCCCAGCTGCTCCGCATCGGCCCGCACACCGTGCAGCCGCCGGTGGTCCTGGCCCCCATGGCCGGCATCACCAACGCCCCCTTCCGCACCCTGTGCCGGGAGTTCTCGGGCGGCAAGGGGCTGTTCGTCAGCGAGATGATCACGACGCGGGCCCTGGTCGAGCGCAACGAGAAGACCATGCAGCTCATCCGCTTCGACGCGAGCGAGACCCCGCGCTCGATCCAGCTGTACGGAGTGGACCCGGTCACGGTCGGCAAGGCCGTCCGCATGATCGTCGACGAGGACCTCGCCGACCACATCGACCTGAACTTCGGCTGCCCGGTCCCCAAGGTCACCCGCAAGGGCGGCGGCTCGGCCCTCCCGTACAAGAGGCCGCTGCTGCGCGCGATCCTCAACCAGGCCGTCTCCAACGCCGGCGACCTGCCCGTCACCATCAAGATGCGCAAGGGCATCGACGACGACCACATCACCTTCCTCGACGCCGGCCGGATCGCCGTCGAGGAGGGCGTCACGGCCGTCGCCCTGCACGGCCGGACGGCCGCCCAGCACTACGGCGGTACCGCCGACTGGGACGCCATCGCCCGGCTGAAGGAGCACGTCCCGGAGATCCCCGTCCTCGGCAACGGCGACATCTGGTGCGCGGACGACGCGCTGCGGATGATGCGCGAGACCGGCTGCGACGGCGTGGTCGTGGGCCGCGGCTGCCTCGGCCGCCCCTGGCTCTTCGGTGACCTGGTGAGCGCGTTCGAGGGGACGGGGGCGAGGCAGGCGCCCACCCTGCGCACCGTCGCGGACGTGATGCTGCGGCACGCGACGCTGCTGGGGGAGTGGATCGGTGACGAGACCCGCGGCGTGATCGACTTCCGCAAGCACGTGGCCTGGTACCTGAAGGGCTTCGCGGTCGGCTCCGAGATGCGCAAGAAGCTGGCGATCACCTCGTCCCTGGAGGAGCTCGGCTCGCAGCTGCACGAACTGGAGCTGGACCAGCCGTGGCCGGACGGTGCCGACGGCCCGCGCGGGCGCACCTCGGGCAACAACCGGGTGGTCCTCCCGGACGGCTGGCTGAAGGACCCGTACGACTGCTCGGGCGTCAGTGCCGATGCGGAACTGGACACGTCGGGCGGCTGAGGCCGGCCTGCGGGCGGAGTGACACCTCGTGGGGGTGGTGGGGCACCGGGTGCCCCACCACCCCTACTGCTCATTTGAGCGCGTGATCCGGTGGTAATCGCGGAGGCTCGACGCGATCCGCCGCCCTATGGTGTCTCGTGGGTCACCTTTCTTTCCGACGAGTGGCACCCTGTGACTGCTAGGTGACCCAGGGCTGCCTGGGAGGCGTCCGTATGGTGACATCTGAGCGCCGCTCTCGGCGTGATCCTCGCCACGCCTGATGGGCCCCTTGCTCAAATGAGCACATCTGGAAGGGCTGCACTTCTCAAATGATGGCACTGGGTGCCAGGTGGCTCTACTTTGATCGATCGACGCTTCCCTTACGCACCGTTGCGAGGAGCGCGGCAATTCATTGCGATGCGTGTTCATTCGTTCAAGAGGTGAAGGCTGTCACTCCATCGACCTATGGGTCGCTCCACTTTCGATCTGCTGGCGGACGGGTGGTTGCGGCCGCACGACGCGCAAGCGCACGTACCCAGACACCTTCGATCTGGGTATGTTCCTCGCCGTCAGGGCAGCCACCGCGTCGTCGAGGAGTCGAGACCCGTGTCGGAAAACGAAGACCTTCAGAAGTTCGTCTACGACTTCACCGAGGGCAACAAGGAACTGAAGGACCTTCTCGGCGGGAAGGGTGCGAACCTCGCCGAGATGACCAACCTCGGGCTTCCGGTCCCTCCGGGTTTCACGATCACCACCAAAGCCTGCAAGGTCTACCTCGACAGCGGCGAGGAGCCGGCCGCCCTGCGCGACGAGGTGAGTGCGCACCTCGACGCGCTTGAGGCGCGGATGGGCAAGAAGCTCGGCCAGGCCGACGACCCGCTGCTCGTCTCCGTCCGCTCCGGGGCCAAGTTCTCGATGCCCGGCATGATGGACACGGTCCTCAACATCGGCCTCTCCGACGCCTCCGTCGTCGGCCTCGTCGCCCAGTCCGGCGACGAGCGGTTCGCGTGGGACTCCTACCGCCGCCTGATCCAGATGTTCGGCAAGACCGTCCTCGGCGTCGAGGGCGACCTGTTCGAGGAGGCGCTGGAGGCCGCCAAGGAGGCCAAGGGCGTCACGGTCGACGTGGACCTCGACGCGGGCGACCTGAAGAAGCTGGTCAAGCAGTTCAAGAAGATCGTCACGCGCGACGCCGGACGCGACTTCCCGCAGGACCCGCGCGAGCAGATGGACCTGGCCATAAAGGCCGTCTTCGACTCGTGGAACACCGACCGGGCCAAGCTCTACCGCCGCCAGGAGCGCATCCCGGGCGACCTCGGCACCGCGGTCAACGTCTGTTCCATGGTCTTCGGCAACCTCGGCCCCGACTCCGGTACGGGTGTCGCGTTCACCCGGGACCCCGCCAGCGGCCACCAGGGCGTCTACGGCGACTACCTGCAGAACGCGCAGGGCGAGGACGTCGTCGCGGGCATCCGCAACACCGTGCCGCTCGCCGAGCTGGAGTCCATCGACAAGAAGTCGTACGACCAGCTGATGCAGATCATGGAGACGCTGGAGACCCACTACAAGGACCTCTGCGACATCGAGTTCACCATCGAGCGCGGCCAGTTGTGGATGCTCCAGACCCGGGTCGGAAAGCGCACCGCCGGTGCCGCCTTCCGGATCGCCACCCAGCTCGTCGACCAGGGGCTCATCGACGAGGCCGAGGCGCTCCAGCGCGTCAACGGCGCACAGCTCGCGCAGCTGATGTTCCCGCGCTTCGACGACGAAGCGAAGACCGAGCGGCTGGGCCGCGGCATCGCCGCGTCGCCGGGTGCCGCGGTAGGCAAGGCCGTCTTCGACTCGTACACCGCGGTCAAGTGGTCCCGCTCCGGCGAGAAGGTCATCCTCATCCGCCGTGAGACCAACCCGGACGACCTCGACGGCATGATCGCGGCCGAGGGCATCCTGACCTCGCGCGGCGGCAAGACCTCGCACGCCGCCGTCGTCGCCCGCGGCATGGGCAAGACGTGCGTCTGCGGAGCCGAGGACCTGGAGGTCGACACCAAGCGCCGCCGGATGACGGTGGGCGGGCGGGTCGTCGAGGAGGGCGACGTCGTCTCCATCGACGGCTCCACCGGCAAGGTGTACCTCGGTGAGGTCCCCGTGGTGCCGTCGCCGGTCGTCGAGTACTTCGAGGGCCGGATGCACGCGGGCGCCGACGACGCCGACGAGCTGGTCGCCGCCGTGCACCGGATCATGGCGTACGCGGACCGGGTGCGCCGGCTGAGGGTACGGGCCAACGCGGACAACGCCGAGGACGCCCTGCGGGCCCGCCGCTTCGGTGCCCAGGGCATCGGGCTCTGCCGTACCGAGCACATGTTCCTCGGCGAGCGCCGCGAGATGGTCGAGAAGCTGATCCTGGCCGACACCGACCAGGAGCGCGAGACGGCCCTGGAGCAGCTGCTGCCGCTCCAGAAGGCCGACTTCATCGAGCTGTTCGAGGCAATGGACGGACTGCCTGTCACCGTCCGGCTGCTGGACCCGCCGCTGCACGAGTTCCTGCCCGACATCACCGAGCTCTCGGTCCGGGTGGCGCTCGCGGAGTCCCGCAAGGACGCCAATGAGAACGACCTGCGCCTGCTGCAGGCCGTGCACAAGCTGCACGAGCAGAACCCGATGCTCGGTCTGCGCGGGGTCCGGCTCGGCCTGGTCATCCCCGGCCTGTTCGCCATGCAGGTGCGGGCGATCGCCGAGGCCGCGGCCGAGCGCAAGAACGCCAAGGGCGACCCGCGCGCGGAGATCATGATTCCGCTCGTCGGCACGGTCCAGGAGCTGGAGATCGTCCGTGAGGAGGCCGACCGGGTCATCGCCGAGGTCCAGGCCGCCACGGGCACGAACCTCAAGCTGAAGATCGGCACGATGATCGAACTGCCGCGCGCCGCGCTGACCGCCGGGCAGATCGCCGAGGCGGCGGAGTTCTTCTCCTTCGGCACCAACGACCTGACCCAGACGGTGTGGGGCTTCTCCCGCGACGACGTGGAGGCCTCGTTCTTCACCGCGTACCTGGAGAAGGGCATCTTCGGGGTGTCGCCGTTCGAGACGATCGACAAGGACGGCGTGGGATCGCTGGTACGCAGCGCGGTCGCGGCCGGCAAGGCCACCCGCCCCGATCTGAAGCTCGGCGTCTGCGGCGAGCACGGCGGCGACCCCGAGTCGGTGCACTTCTTCCACGAGGTGGGCCTGGACTACGTCTCCTGTTCGCCCTTCCGCATTCCGGTGGCCCGCCTGGAGGCCGGCCGGGCAGCCGCGGAGTCGCGGGGGAGCGACAGCCGCTGACCCGGCAGAGCCACTGATTCCGCGGGCTGCCACCGGACCGGACGACCCTCATCGGTCCGGTGGCGGCCGCGGAACTCCCTGAGGCGGCGGCACCCTGTGCGGGGGTGCCGCCGCCTTGTCATGTGCGGGAGAGCCTGTGCGGGGGCACCGCTGTCAGGCTCGGACGGTGGGAATGCGAGCGCTTTCTGCAATGCCCCGCATCTCATTGCTTCGTTTGATGCGCAAAGAGATGAGCGGGAACGGGACCGGGGTGCGGTCCATGGATCCCCATCCATGGACCGCACCCGGCTTACCCCCGTCGAGTGCGGAGCCGCACCGTCGCCAACCGCCGCCGAACGAGCAAAACCCCCCACGGCCTTCACTCGCTCTTCCGGTGGCTTCGGAATCGCACCCGACGTCGTACAGCCTTTCGGGTGACGGTGGGTCGGGGCGAGACGTTTCACCTCTGGCCGAAACCCCGTGGTGACGTGTAGTTACCCTTCGCATACTCTGTTGCGGGGCAATTGCAGGTGCAAGGGGTGGGGGTTCGGTGCTGCGTATCCATGTCTCCGGGTGGGACCTTTCCAAGGTGCGGATGGCCACCGGGCCGGACGCATTATGGGAGACCATTCTCAGCTTTCACCGGCTGAGAGACCGGCGGGCTTCCACGGTGTTCGGGAAATGGCGCTCCGAGACGCGACCGCGGTTGAATGGTGAAGTACGTCTGCTGTCCGCCGTGGTTCCACCGCGCGGCTATTTCCCGGACTCCCTGACGCCTTCTCAGGACGCCGCCGAACCGATGGACTTCACCACCGGAATGGAGGCACTGCGCGACACCCCGCCCGAGCGGCTGCACGCCGAACTGGAGCTCCTGGGCGCCCAGGGATCGGCCGGCGGCCGCGGCGCGGCCCGGCAGAAGGTCCGGCCGGTGGCGCTGGACGCGCTGGGCGAGGGCCGGGCCGAGCCCCTGGGCCGGCTCATCGGGGTCCTGCGTGCGTACCACCGGGCCGCCGTGGAGCCGTACTGGCCGCACATCCAGGCCAGCGTCGAGGCCGACCGCGCCGTGCGCGGACGCGCGCTCCTGGACGGCGGCGCGGAGGAACTGCTGGCCTCGCTCCCGCCGGTGATCCGCTGGCGGGCGCCCGTGCTGGAGGCGGACTACCCGGTCGACCGTGAACTCCACCTGGACGGCCGCGGCCTGCTCCTCCAGCCGTCCTTCTTCTGTCGCGGCACCCCGGTCGTCTACCGCGACCCCCTGCTCCCGCCGGTGCTCGTCTACCCCGTCGCCCACGCCGCCGCCCCGGTCTTCGCCGAACCGGGCCCCTGGCTCGGCCGACTGCTCGGGAACACCCGCTCGACGGTCCTGAGGGTCATCGGGGACGGCTGCACGACCAGCGAGCTGGCCCGCCGGGCCGGGGTCTCCCTCGCCTCGGCGAGTCAGCACGCCTGTGTGCTGCGCGAGGCAGGCCTGGTGCGCACCCTGCGCCACGGCAGCTCGGTCCTGCACACGCTCACCCCGCTGGGCGGCTCGCTGCTGCGGGGCGGCGCTCCGCTGGCCGTGTCCTGAACACCCGGGCCCCCGGGCTGCGAGGTGATGTTTTCCGTCCGGCGCCGCGCGGGAAGGATTTTCCGTCCGGCGCCGATGAGTTCCCGGCGGACCCGGCGTCTACCTGTCGTAACGCGTTCGAGAAACGCACCCGGGACACCACCGAGAGAGCGAGACGGCCATGCCTCAGATGATCTTCGTGAACCTGCCGGTCAAGGACCTGGAGACGACCAAGGGCTTCTTCGGCAAGCTGGGCTACTCCTTCAACCCCCAGTTCAGCGACGAGCACACCGCCTGTCTCGTCATCAGCGACACGATCTTCGCCATGCTCCTCGAGGAGCCGCGCTTCAAGGACTTCACCAAGAAGGAGATCGCGGACGCCTCGACGCACACCGAGGTGATCCTGGCGCTGAGCGCCGACAGCCGCGAGAAGGTGGACGAGCTGGCCGACACGGCGCTCGCGTCCGGTGGATCGCCGGCCAACGAGACCCAGGACCTCGGCTTCATGTACGGCCGCTCCTTCCAGGACCCGGACCACCACATCTGGGAGGTCGTCTGGATGGACCCGGCGGCCGTCGAGGCCGGCGGCCAGCCCGGCTGATGGCGGGGAGACAGCCGCGCGGCGCCACTGCGGGCGCCGCACGGCCGGGGCTCCGTCTCAGCTGCGGAACGGCCCCGTGACCTCGTACGTGATGCCGCCGGAGGAGCTTCCGCTCGTCCCGCGCTGCGAGGAGAAGTAGAGCCGGGTCCCGTCCGGGGAGAACGCCGGGCCGGTGATCTCCGAGCCGGACTGGCCGCTGATCCGCAGGAACGGGGCGACGGTGTCGTCCGGGGTGATCAGGCAGATCTCCATGTTCCCGCCGTCCTCGGCGACGTACAGGTCACCCGAGACCGACCGGGTGACGTTGTCCACGCCGGTCAGCGGGGCGCCGCCGCCGGTGACCAGCGAGTCGTCGTAGGCGAGCGAGAGGCTGGACGCGTTCGCGTCGTACGCCCACACCCGGTTGTCGCCCTTCGTGGTGAACCAGCAGGTGCCCGCCGCGTAGAAGCAGCCCTCGCCGCCGTTGAACACCTTGGCGCCGGAGACCTGGTAGCGGGTCAGCGTGGGGGAGCCGTCCGGGTCGGGGACCGTCGCCCAGGTCACCGGGCCGGAGGTGCCCGTGCCGGCCACCAGGACCTGCAGGGTGCCGGAGGACAGGCTGCCCCAGGTGGTGGGGCGGAAGCGGTAGAAGCGGCCGTCCGTCTCGTCCTCGGTGAGGTAGACGTACCCGTGGTCCGGGTCGGCCGCCGCAGCCTCGTGCTTGAAGCGGCCCAGCGCGGGGCGCTGCACGGCCGCGTTCACGCCCCAGGGGTCCGTCTCGTAGACGAACCCGCGACTGACCTCCTCGCAGGACAGCCAGGTGTTCCACGGGGTGCGGCCGCCGGCGCAGTTGTTGTTGGTGCCGGACAGGATCCGGTAGGCGGAGGTGACGGTTCCGGAGGAGTTGAAGCGCACCGCGCTCGCCCCGCCGCCGCTGCCGGAGGAGACCTCGGCGTTCGAGACGTAGATCCAGCCGCTGCCGTCGGCGAACGTGGCGCCCCCGTCGGGTGCGCTGTGCCAGGCGTACGAGGTGCCGGGGACGGTCTGTCCCGAGCGGGCCACGATTCTGCTGGTGAAGCCGCTCGGCAGCAGGATGCCGTTGCCGTTGGCCGCCTGCAGCGCGCCGTACGGGCCGGTGGCCGGCTGGGCGGGGCCGGCGAAGGCGGCACCCCGCCACAGGGTGCCGCCGAAGGCCGCCGCCGAGCCGCCGATCACCGCTGTGCGCAAGAAGGTCCGACGTTCCACGATCACTCCACGGGTGACGTGAGGGCCCGCCGGTCCGGTCGGCCCGGCGGGTCGAACGTCAGGACACTAGGGGTGCGCAGTTGACGGAGCGTCAACGGCCGGTGAACGGGCCGCGATCAGTCCGCGCGGACCTCGAAGACCGGTACGGACACCTCGTCGTCGTCCAGGCACGCGCCCGTCGCCAGGTCGAAGCGCTGCTTGAGGAGCGGGGAGGCGACGAACGGCTGCCCGCCGTCCGAACCGACCAGCCCGCGCGACAGGACGTACGCCCCGGTGAACGGGTCGCGGTTGTCGATGGCGTACGTACGCCCCGCCCGGTCCACGAACAGTGCGACCTGCCGGCCGTCCGGGAGGAGGGCTGCGACGCCACGGCCCGGCGTCAGCAGCGAGCGGTCGCAGACCGTGAGCCAGTCGTCCCCGGCGGCGAGCCGGATGACCTGGGTGTCCTGCGCGGTCTCCATCGTCTGGGTCGTCATCAGGAGGCGGTCCCTTCAAGAGTACGGATGGCGAGAACCGGGCCCGCGAGGATGTCCAGGTCGGGCTTGACCTGGTCGCGTTCCGGGACGAACTTCACCGACGGGTCGGGTGCGTCGGGTGCGTTGACGAAGGTGACGAAGCGACGCAGCCGCTCCGGGTCGTTGATGGTCTCGGCCCACTCGTCGCGGTAGCCGCGGACGTGGTCGGCCATCAGCCGCTCCAGCTCGTCGCAGAGCCCCAGCGAGTCGTGGACGACGACGTCCCGTACGTGCTCCAGGCTGCCCTCGATCCGGTCCAGCCAGGTCGAGGTGCGCTCCAGCCGGTCCGCCGTGCGGATGTAGAACATCAGGAACCGGTCGATGAGGCGCACCAGTTCGGCATCCGACAGGTCCTGGGCCAGCAGGTCCGCGTGGCGCGGGGTGGCACCGCCGTTGCCGCCCACGTACAGGTTCCAGCCGCCGGCCGTGGCGATGATCCCGAAGTCCTTGCCCCGGGCCTCGGCGCATTCGCGGGCACAGCCGGAGACCGCCGACTTCAGTTTGTGCGGGGAGCGCAGGCCCCGGTAGCGCAGTTCAAGATCGATCGCCATCTTCACCGAGTCCTGCACGCCGTAGCGGCACCAGGTCTGCCCCACACAGGACTTGACCGTCCGCAGCGACTTGCCGTACGCGTGCCCCGACTCGAAGCCCGCGTCGACGAGCCGGGTCCAGATCAGCGGCAGCTGGTCGACGCGGGCGCCGAAGAGGTCGATCCGCTGACCACCGGTGATCTTGGTGTAGAGGCCGAAGTCCCGGGCCACCTCGCCGATCACGATCAGCTTCTCCGGGGTGATCTCGCCGCCGGGGATGCGCGGCACGATCGAGTACGAACCGTTGCGCTGCAGGTTGGCCAGGAAGTGGTCGTTGGTGTCCTGAAGGGCCGCCTGCTCGCCGTCCAGCACATAGCCGCTCGCGCCCACCGTGGGTGCCAGGGAGGCGATGACCGAGCCGATCGTCGGCTTGCAGACCTCGCAGCCCTCGCCGCCGCGCGCCGCCTCACGGCCGTGCGAGTCGAGCAGCTCGGCGTAGGAGGTGATCCCCAGGGTGCGGACGATCTCGTACAGCTCGCTGCGGGTGTACGAGAAGCAGCCGCACAGGCCCTTGTCCTGGCTCTGCGGGAGCAGCTGGCCGATGACCTTGACGCAACTGCCGCAGCCCGTACCCGCCTTGGTGCACTTCTTCACCTCGGGCAGCGTGGTGTGCTCGCAGATCGCGCCCTTGGTGACGTTGTGGCAGGAGCAGATCACGGCCTCGTCGGGCAGTGAGGAGGGGCCGAGGGTGACCGGGGCCCCCGCGCCGGCCGGCAGCACCAGCTGCTCGGGGGCGACCGGCAGCACCGTGCCCGTCATCGGGCGCAGCGTCCCGTACTGGTCGGCGTCCCCGACGAGCACCCCGCCGAGCAGGGTGCCGTCCTGGCCGATCACCAGCTTCTTGTAGACGCCGGAGCGCGAGTCCGCGTACACCACGTCCAGGCAGCCCTCGGAGGTGCCGTGGGCGTCACCGAAGGACGCCACGTCCACGCCGAGCAGCTTCAGCTTGGTCGACAGGTCGGCGCCGGTGAACGCCGCCTCGTTTCCCGCGATCACTTCGGCGGCCGTCTGCGCCATCTCGTAGCCGGGCGCCACCAGGCCGTACACCCGGCCGTCGGAGGCGAGCGCGCACTCGCCGATCGCGAAGACCGCCGGGTCGGAGGTGCGGCACTCGTCGTCGACGATGATGCCGCCGCGCTGGCCGACCGCCAGTCCGCAGTCCCGGGCCAGCTGGTCGCGGGGCCTGACACCGGCCGAGAAGACCACCAGGTCCGTGGCGAGGGAGGAGCCGTCGGAGAGCGACATCCCGTTGACCGAGCCGTCCTCGCCCGCGGTGACCTCCTGGGTGCCGACGCCCGTGTGGACGGTCAGGCCCATGTTCTCGATGGTGCGCAGCAGCGCAGCGCCGCCGCCGTCGTCGACCTGGACGGGCATCAGACGGGGCGCGAACTCCACCACGTGCGTGTCGAGGCCGAGCCCCTTCAGCGCGCCCGCGGCCTCCAGGCCGAGCAGTCCGCCGCCGACGACCGCCCCGGTCGTCGCGGTCTTCGCGTACTCCTCGATCGCGAGCAGGTCCTCGATCGTGCGGTAGACGAAGCAGCCCTCGCTGTCCTTGCCGGGGACGGGCGGGACGAACGGGTAGGAGCCGGTGGCCAGCACCAGGGTGTCGTACGTGAAGGTCTCGCCGGAGCGTGCGGTGACCGTGCGGGCCTCACGGTCCAGGGACTCGGCGGGGTCACCGATCCGCAGCTCGAAGCCGTGCCGCTCCATGAAGCCCTGCTCGACCAGCGACAGGTCCTCGGGGGTCTTCCCCGAGAAGTACGAGGTCAGCTGCACCCGGTCGTAGGCGGCGCGGGGCTCCTCGCAGAGGACGATCACCCGGGCGGTGCCCGCGGTGGCCGTCAGCCCGCGGTCGGCGAGGGCCTCCAGGAACCGCTGACCGACCATTCCGTGTCCGACGACCACGATGGTCGGCACGGCTGCTGCGGTGGAGGTGTGGGCGGTCGGGATAGTGGACACCGGCATCTCAGAAGCCTCCGTCGTTGGTGAGCAGGTGGAGCAGGGACGTTTCGGCGGGGAGCGGTGCGTCGTCCTGCCAGGTGCGGGCCAGGGTGCCGACCGCGGCGAGATCACCGAGCAGCACACCGCCCGCCAGCCGGTCGCCGCGGACGACGACCGTGCGGTAGGCGCCCCGGGTGGCATCGGCCAGCCGGATCACGTCGTCGCCGGGCAGCGGCCGGGAGTCGCCGAAGGCGGCGAGATCGAGCGATCCCGCACCGGGCGCGTCCGGGCCGTTCAGCGTCAGCCGGGTGAGCGCCCGGGTGCCGTCGTAGCGGGCGGGCCGCCCGGCCAGCACCTCGGCGAGCACGTCGGCCTGCTCCAGCGCCGGGCCCGCGAGCCCGTACACGGTGGAGCGGTGCTCGGCGCAGTCGCCGACGGCGTGGATGTACGGATCGGAGGTGCGCAGCTCGTCGTCGACGACGATGCCCTTGCGGACCTCCAGGCCGGCCGCCTGTGCGAGGACCGTCCGGGGGCGCACCCCGCAGGCCAGCACGGTGATCTCGGCCGCCAGTTCGTAGCCGTCTGCGAGCTCCACGGCCCGGACCGCACCGTCGGAGCAGCGCAGCCCGCGGACCCGGCACTCGGTGTGCACCTCGACGCCGAGGGACTCCAGATGACTCCGCAGCAGCCCGGCCGACTCCGTGTCCAGCTGCCGCTCCATGAGGTGCTCGCCCTGGTGGGCCAGCACCACCTGGGCGCCGCACTCGGCCAGTGCGCGGGCCGCCGACACACCCAGGAGCCCGCCGCCGATGACGACCGCGTCGACCCCCGGCCGCACCGAGGCCCGCAGTGCCATGCAGTCGTCGAGGGTGCGAAAGGCGTGCACCCCGTCCGGCATCGTGTTCCCGAGTCCGCGCAGCGGCGGGAGCACCGGGTTGGAGCCGGTCGCCAGCACCAGCCGTCCGTAGCGCACGACGCTTCCGTCGTCGCAGTGCACCAGCCGGTCGTCCCGGTCGATCCGCACCACCCGCACCCCGCGCCTGACCTCGGCCGGGGGGAGCGCGATCACATCCGCCGGATACCGCCCGGCCAGCACCTCGGCCAGCAGTACCCGGTTGTAGGGGGCGTGCGACTCCTCGCCGATGACGGTGACATCGGGCACCCGGGCGGCCAGGCGTGCGCCCGCCATCCCGGCGCCGATCACCACCACCCGCGCCGTGTTCTCCGTCCGTGTCCTCATGACAGGAAGCGTGACCTGAGGGTGTTACCCGTCCGGATCCCCACTGTTTCCCGGGAGGAACCTTGCGCTCAGCGCCCTCGGAACGTCTCTGTGAGGGGAGACGAGGCCCTGGAGCTCAGAAGTGGCTCAAGATTCCCGGGACGGTTGGACGGGGCACCTACCTTCTCCTTAGGGTCGCGATCATGCCTGACATAACCCTGACCACCCTCGTCGTGCTGTGCCTCGCGGCGGCCGCGGCCGGCTGGATCGACGCGGTGGTCGGGGGCGGCGGGCTGCTCCTGCTGCCCGCGCTGCTGCTCGGACTGCCGCACGTCCCGGCCGCCCAGATCCTCGGCACGAACAAGGCGGTCGCGATCGTCGGCACGTCGGGCGCCGCCGTGACCTATGCGCGCAGGGCGCCGGTGAACGTCGGGACGGCGCTGCGGATCGGGCTGGCGGCGCTCGCCGGCTCGATGACGGGGGCCTTCTTCGCCGCCGGGATCAGCAGTGACGTGCTGCGTCCGGTGATCATGGTGGTGCTGCTGGCCGTCGCCGCGTTCGTGATGCTGCGGCCCCAGTTCGGCCGGTCCGCCGAGGAGGGCGCGCCGCCCCGGGTCACCCGCGCCCGCACCGTCACCGCGATCGTCCTGGTGGGCGGCGGCATCGGCCTGTACGACGGGCTCTTCGGACCGGGTACCGGCACCTTCCTCGTGCTGGCGCTCACGGCGGTGCTCCACCTCGACCTGGTGACGGCCTCCGCCACCGCCAAGATCGTCAACGTCTGCACCAACGGCGGGGCCCTGGCGATGTTCGCGTACCAGGGCAACGTGATGTGGCAGCTGGCCGCGCTGATGGCGGTGTTCAACCTGGCGGGCGGACTGTTCGGGGCTCGGACGGCGCTGCGCAAGGGCAGCGAGTTCGTCCGCGGGGTACTGCTGGTGGTGGTCTTCTCGCTGGTCGCGAAACTCGCCTTCGACCAGTGGCAGGCCTGACGGCCGGATCGGGCGAGGCGTCAGCGCACTCCGGTGAGGTGGGCGTACGCGACCACGTTCCCCTCGTAGCCGGTCGACTCGGAGAACCCGCCGCCGCACGTGATCAGGCGCAGCGAGGCGTGCTCCGAGGCCCCGTACACCCGGCGGTCGGGGAAGTCCTCGTTGTCGTACACCTCGATGGCGTCGACCGAGAACACGGCGGTGCGGCCGTCCTGGCGGAGGACCTCCACGGTGGTTCCCTTCTTCATCGACCCCAGGTCGTAGAAGACGGACGGGCCCTGGGCGTTGTCGACGTGACCGGCGACGATCGCGGTGCCCCTGGCGCCGGGCGGGGGACCGTCCTTGTACCAGCCGACGATGTCGGTGTTCCCGGCCGGCGGTACGTCGAGGCTGCCGTCCGGTCCGAGGCCGAGCCGCATCATCGGCGCGTCGACCCGGATGCCGGGGATGGTGAGGCGCACGGGTGCGGAAGGCCGCAGCGGCTCGGCGACCGGTGACCCGGGCAGCAGTCCGGGACCGGCGGCGAAGGCGTCGGCGGAGGCCGGGGCCGGTGGGGTCAGCTGGGCGTCGGCGCCGTTCCGGACCAGCCAGAGACCGGTCAGCGCCGCGACGACGAGCAGCCAGCCCTTGGCCTTCTGGGACACCGTCGTCCTCCGGGTGACGAGAGGGTGGATACGGTCCCGTCCCGGTGGCGCGAGGCCACCGGGACGGACACCGGGCGGTACGGAGAGGTGGAAGTCTCCGTCAGCTGCCGTCCTGCGTGCCGCTCGCCCGGCGACGCAGGAGCCAGGCTCCGCCTACGGCGGTCGCGGCGAGTACGCCGGCTCCCGCCGCGATCTGGGTGGTGTCCGGTCCGACGCTGCCGCCGACACCGGTCTTCACATGCCCCGTGGGGGCGGTGGGCGCGGCCGAGGTGCGATGGCCGGAGGGGGTCTCGTGACCACCGGACGAGCTGTCGTGCCCGGCGGAGCTCTCGTGGCCGGAGGGGGTCGGGCGTGCGGTGGGCGTCCCGCGACCGGGAAGCACGGGGGCGTCCGGCACGAGGGCCGCACCGGAGGCCTCGGCCTCGTCGAGCCCCGTGGTGTCGTACTCCTCGGAGTCGTAGAGGTCCGTGGGCAGACCGGCACCGGCGGGGGAGTCCTCCTCGGAGGCACCGGCGGCGCTGTCCTTGGCCGCGGTGCCGGCCGCCTTCACCTCGACCTCACCGGTGGCCCGCTTGCCGTTCTCGCAGGCCACGTCGATGCTGTACGGCCCCGGCTCGATGTTGCCCGGCACCTGGAACGAACCGGCCAGGACCTCCTCGAGGGTGGCCGGTGCCAGCGCGAACTCGGAAGCGTCCAGGGAGCTCGCGTCACCGGTGGCACCGGTGTCGCTGCCGCAGGCATTGGTGTTCACGGTCACCGTGGTGCCCGGGGCGGCACTCGCGGGAGTGATCTCCAGTGGCCCGAGCTCATCCCCGTACGCGGACGGGGCGGCGGCGCAGAGGCCGAGCGCGGCAGCGGCGAGGGCCGCGGCGGCGGTGCCGGTCACGAGGCGAGCAGGACTGCGCATGGGGTTCCTCCGAGCGGGGATGGCGCCGGGCTGGTGTGTCCTGGTTCCGAGCTAACGGCCGTCCCGCCACCCATGCATGCTGACACCGAGTCAGCATTCACCCGATCGGACCGGCGCCGCCTGCTTGCCACCGCTCATACGCGCAGGTCACAGCGGTGGTGGTGGAGCGGGTGCCCCGTTCTTCGGTGCCCGGTGCCGATCGGGTGATGCCCCCGAGATGGAAGTGGCGTACGTCACATGCATGACCCGCGCGTGAGCGGGCAGACGATGCTCACCCCCCACGGGACGGTGTGCACAGCCGCCCCCGGCCACCGCCCTCACCGAGCCCACCCCCCCTGGGCTCGATGAGGGCGGTTTCCTGGGCCGGGAGTGTCCCTCAGGCCGGCGCGGCGGCAGACCACGTGATCACCGGTGGCCGGACCCTCGCGCAGAGCGGCTGTCCCTTGGCGTCGGAGAGGGGCAGCCGTGCGGTGAGGTGCCCGGAGCGGACGGCCGCTTCGAGGACCTCCGCGTCGATGTCGGCGAACATCAGCTTGGCCCGCCGGAACATGGAGAACAGCCCGTCCGCGTCGACCGTGCCCCATGACAGGTAGACGAACCGTCCGCCGAGCCGGTTCTGCACGTACGGTCCGCTCACCTCGATGCCGTCCGGGCCGGCGGCGGCGGCGCAGTCCAGGGTCCAGTGGGCGGCGGGGGCGTCGCCGGGGTGCAGCCCGAGGAGCTCGTCGGGCCGGTCCTTGCGCTGGACGCCCACGTGGATGTTCTCGCGGCCGGCGAAGTCGCCACCGGGCCCGCAGTCGCGGCCGGGCAGATGGGAGCCCTCGATGTGGATCTGCATGCGGGACGGAGGCCCTTCGGTCGGGTGCTGTACGGGTCGGTGGTTCGTCGTCGCGGCCGGGCCGCCTGCGGTGCGCGTCGTCAGACGGTCTCCCGGGGCGCGGCCTCGTACGCTGCCGCCAGCCCTTTCATCAGCTCCTCGTCCACCGTGAACACCGTGTCGTCGATCCGGGCGACCGGTGCCATGCCCTGTGAGTTGGTGACGAACGCCGACCGGTAGGCCCCCAGCCCTGCCAGGCCCACCGGCCGGCGCAGCGACGGCACGCCCGCGCCCGGCAACTCCTGTTCCAGCAGCGCCATGGTGATGCCCAGCAGTGCGGGCGCCTGTGGCCAGATGACGGAAGTGCCGTCCCAGAAGCCGATGTTGGTGATCGCGCCCTCGGTCACCGCGCCGTCCGGCAGGGTCAGCAGAGCATCGTCGAAGCCGTCCCGGCGGGCGAGCTCGCCGTAGTAGGTCTGGCCGAAGTCGCCGGCGCGCTTGAGGTGCGGCGCGGTGCGCGCGTACGGGACGGACTTCAGCTGCACCGGCCCCGGGGCCATCCGGGCCGGTCCGCGCACCGTGACCATGACGGTCGTCGCGGCGGCGCCCGGCGGCCGCAGTCCGTGCACCCGCACCGAGGCGTCCGCCGCCCCCGCGCTCCGCAGCGCGTGCCGGATCAGCTCCCGCACCGCACCGCCGGCCAGGGGGAGTCCGAACAGCTCCCGGTTCGCGGAGTCCAGCCGCTCCAGATGGAGTCCCAGGCCGCGCACCCGGCCATCCCTGACCTGCATGGCCGTGAAATGTCCGTAGCCGAAGAAGGCGGCCGTGCGCAGGTCGTCCTCGGTGGCCGGATGCCCGTCGAACTCGGCGTAGGGGAGCGCTGCGGCTGCGGGATTCGTCATGCCGCCCACCGTATGCCGACACCCGCCGCGGGCGGGCCGGACGATGCCGCTTGACCTCAACCATGGTTGACGTACGAGTCTCTGCACATGGACCTCATCACCGCCGGATCCACGGCCACCGCTCTGCCCGTCACCGCCCCCCTGAAGGTCGCGGTCATCCTCGCCAGCAACCGCGAGGGCCGGTTCGCTCCGGTCGTCGCCGACTGGTTCCGCTCCCGTACCGACGGCCATCCCGGCATCGAGACCGACCTGCTCGACGTCGCCGCACTCGATCTCCCGACCGCCCTCTCCCACCGCCCCGGACCCGAGGACCAGGCCCTGCTGGCCGAGGTCTCCGGCCGGCTGGATGCCGCAGACGCCTTCGTCGTCATCACCCCGGAGTACAACCACTCCTACCCGGCCCCGCTCAAGAACCTCATCGACTGGCACCGCGCCGAATGGCAGGCCAAGCCCGTCGCGTTCGTCTCCTACGGCGGGGTCTCCGGCGGCTTGCGCGCGGTCGAGCACCTGCGGCAGGTCTTCGCCGAGCTGCATGCCGTCTCGATCCGAGACACCGTCTCGTTCCACAACGCAGGCGCCCTCTTCGACGACGAGGGCAGGCACCGCGACCCGGTCGGCCCCGACGCCGCGGCGAAGACGCTGCTGGACCAACTGCTCTGGTGGGGGCGGGCGCTGAGGGAGGCCAGGGCGGCGCACCCGTACGGGGGCTGACTGCGTACCACCGCCGCCTGACCGACAATCCGGAGGAGGACCCGCCGACCCGAGGAGACCCAAGGTGACACCGCCCGCATGGCTGTCCGTGCTGACCACGACGGACAGCGAGGAGAAGGCCCAGCTCCTGGCGCAGGGCGCGGTGGAGGCACGACTCGCCGCCTGCGTCCAGATCTCCGCGCCCCTCACCTCGGTCTACCGGTGGCAGAACGCCATCGAGACCACCGAGGAGTGGCAGCTGACCTTCAAGACGACGGCCGAGCGGTACGACGAGCTGGAGGCGTACCTCCAGGAGGCGCACGACTACGAGACCCCGGAGATCATCGCCCTGCCGGTGCTCCGGGGCAGCGCCCGCTACCTGGGCTGGGTGTCGGCGGAGACCGCGCCGGTGACCTCGCTCTGAGGAGCGCCCCCCGCCTCCACCCGCACCGCGCACACCTTGAACTCCGGCATCTTCGACACCGGGTCCAGGGCCGGGTTGGTCAGCGTGTTGGCCCGGCCCTCACCCGCCCAGTGGAACGGCATGAACACGGTGTCCTCCCGGATCGCCACGGTGATCCGGGCCGGCGCCACCGCCCGCCCGCGCCGCGAGGTGACCGCCACCGGAGCGCCCTCCGCCACCCCGATCCGCTCGGCGAGCCGGGGATGCAGCTCCACGAAGGGCCCCGGGGCGGCCGCGTTCAGCTCCGCCACCCGGCGGGTCTGCGCCCCCGACTGGTACTGGGCGACGACCCGGCCCGTGGTCAGCACCACCGGATACTCCGCGTCCGTCTCCTCGGCGGACGGCCGGTGCGTGACGGGTACGAACCGGGCGCGCCCGTCGTCCGTCGAGAACCGGTCGAGGAACAACCGCGGCGTACCGGCGTGTTCCGTGTCCGGGCACGGCCAGAAGACCCCGTCCTCGGCGGCGATCCGCTCGTACGTGATGCCCGCGTAGTCCGCCGGGCCGCCCGCCGACGCCCGGCGCAACTCGTCGAACACCTCCTCCGGGTCGGCAGGGAACCCCTTCCCGTGCCCCAGGAGGCCGGCCAGCCCGTGCAGCACGTCCAGGTCGCTGCGCACGCCCTCCGGCGCGGTGACCGCGCGCCGGCGCAGCAGCACCCTGCCCTCCAGATTGGTGGTCGTCCCCGTCTCCTCGGCCCACTGCGTCACCGGCAGCACCACATCGGCCAGCGCGGCCGTCTCCGACAGCACCACATCGGCGACCGCCAGGAAGTCCAGCGACCTCAGCCGCTGCTCGACGTGCCCCGCGTGGGGCGCGGACACCACCGGGTTCGACCCCATCACCAGCAGCGCCCGCACCTCGGTGCCCAGCGCGTCCAGCAGCTCGTAGGCGCTGCGCCCCGGCCCCGGCAGTGTGTCCGGATCGACCCCCCACACCTCCGCGACATGGCGGCGCGCCGCCGGGTCGATGAGCTTGCGGTATCCGGGCAACTGGTCGGCCTTCTGGCCGTGTTCACGACCACCCTGGCCGTTGCCCTGCCCGGTCAGACAGCCGTAGCCGGACAGGGGGCGCCCCGCCCGCCCGGTGGCCAGCGCGAAGTTGATCCACGCACCCACCGTGTCCGTGCCCTTCGCCTGCTGCTCGGGGCCCCGCGCGGTCAGCACCATGCCGCTCTCCGCGTCGCA
Source organism: Streptomyces sp. NPDC005761 (assembly GCF_040630635.1). Lineage (NCBI taxonomy): Bacteria > Bacillati > Actinomycetota > Actinomycetes > Kitasatosporales > Streptomycetaceae > Streptomyces > Streptomyces sp. NPDC005761. The sequence continues at coordinate 92,670 of NZ_JBEXXX010000005.1, forward strand.
GAACATCTCGACGGCCGCCCGCAGCTGCGGCACCGGAACCCCGGTCAGCCGCTCCACCAGCTCCGGCCAGTGGGCCATCACCCCGGCCCGCGCCTCGTCCCAGCCGGTGGTGCGCTCCCGTACGAACTCCTCGTCCACCCGTCCCTGCGACACGACCAGGTGAAGCATGCCGAGCGCGAGCGCCAGGTCGGTGCCGGGCCGGGGGGCCAGGTGGAGGTCCGCCTGCTCGGCGGTCCTGGTGCGGCGCGGATCGATGACGATCAGCCGGCCGCCGTTCTCACGCAGCTCGGTCAGATAGCGCAGCGCGGGCGGCATCGTCTCCGCGAGGTTCGACCCCACGAGGATCACGCACCCGGTGCGCGGGATGTCCTCCAGCGGGAACGGCAGCCCGCGGTCGAGACCGAAGGCCCGCTGGTGCGCGGCGGCCGCCGACGACATGCAGAACCGCCCGTTGTAGTCGATCTGGGAGGTGCCGAGCACCACCCGGGCGAACTTTCCGAGGGCGTACGCCTTCTCGTTGGTCAGCCCGCCACCGCCGAACACCCCGACCGCGTCGGCCCCGTGCTCCGCGCGCGTCCCCCGCAGCCCTTCGGCGATCCGGGCCAGCGCCTCGTCCCAGCCGGCCGGCTCCAGTTGCCCGCTCGCCGCATCGCGTACGAGCGGCCCGGTCAGCCGCACCGCGGAGGAGAGGACGGCGGGCGCCGACCGGCCCTTGCCGCACAGGGCGCCCCGGTTCACGGGGAAGGCGGTGCGTTCCTCCACCTCGACGACCGCGTCGCCGGCGGCCGGTCGCAGGTTCATGCCGCACTGCAGTGCGCAGTACGGGCAGTGGGTCGCGGTGGCGGCAGTCGCGGTGCTGGTCATGACCCCAGACTGCGAGCCGGGTGTTACACGGGTGCCCGCTCCCGGTTACACCGCCGGTACGCGCACCTCAGCCCGCCCGGCAGGCGGCGGTGAGGTGCGCTGCCGTCACCGGTCGTCCGCCGCGAGAGCCGTGGCCACGCCCGGCTCCGCCGGCCCCAGGAAGTGCGGATCCGGCTGGAAGAGGGCGTCCAGAGCCGCCTTCCCCGCCGCGAACACCTCCCGGGTGCCGCCGTAGTACCAGGTCACATCGTGTACGGCCTCGACACCTACGCCGTACGCATCGATCCCGGCCGCCCGGCACAGCGCGATCGCCCGCCGGATGTGGAAGCCCTGGCTCACCAGCACGGCCCGCTCGACCCCGAAGATCTTCCTGGCCCGCACGCACGAGTCCCAGGTGTCGAAGCCGGCGAAGTCGCTGACGATCCTGTTGTCCGGCACCCCGTGCGCGACCAGGTAGGTGCGCATCGCGTCAGGCTCGTCGTACTCGGCGCGGCTGTTGTCGCCGGTCACCAGCACGACCTTCACCTTCCGGTCCCGGTAGAGCTCGGCCGCGGTCCGCAGCCGGTTCGCGAGATACGGGGACGGTCTGCCGTCCCACAGCCCCGCGCCGAACACCACGGCGACCTGCTGCGCGGGCACGTCCGCCGCCGTCCTGACCCGGGCGTCGGCGACCGTGTGCATCCACGTGGCCGGGGCCAGCGCCAGCACACAGGCAACCATCACCCCCTGCACGGCCGTGCGCCTGCCGCGCCGGGTCCGCGGCAGGCGCGGCCGCCACCGGACGGCGGTCCGCCGCAGCACCCGGACCGCCTGTCCTCCCCCTGGCCTCAGCCGCATCGGATCCCCCACATCCCTCTCGTCGTGCACACCATCCCCTACCGGTTGACGAGCAGACGGCCGAAACGGTTCTCCGCCACCACCGCCGGTAACATCGCCCGATGTTGCTCCCACGGCTGATCGCCTCAGATCTCGACGGCACCCTCCTGCGTAACGACGGCACGCTCTCGCCCCGCACCCTGCGAGCCCTGCGCAGGGCCGAGGAGGCCGGTACGGAGATCGTCATCGTCACCGCCAGACCTCCCCGGTTCGTCGACCGGCTCGCCGAGGCCACCGGCCTCGCGGGCACGGCGGTGTGCAGCAACGGTGCTCTGGTGTACGACATCGCGACCCGCACGGTCGCCTCCTCCCGCGTCCTTTCCCTCGCCACCGCCCAGCGGGTCGCCACCGCACTGGCGGCCGCCGTGCCCGAGGTGGGTTTCGCCCTGGAGACCGGCAACCAGGTGTTCTACGAGCCGGCCTACCGCCTGCGCCTGTCCGAGGACGTCGGCGCCGAACTCCCGGTCCCCTCCCTCGCCGACCTCTGGCTCACCGAAGCCCCCGTCACCAAGCTGCTCGTCTGGTCGGACCGGATCGACGCCGACACCCTGCTGGCCGCCGCCCGGTCGGGCGCGGGCGACGAGGTGCAGCTCACCCACTCGGGCGGGCGCGGACTGCTGGAGATCAGCGCACAGGGCGTCACCAAGGCCGGCACCCTGGAAGTGCTCTGCGCCGCCCGGGGCATCGACGCCACCGAGGTCATCGCCTTCGGTGACATGCCCAACGACCTCACCGTCCTCGCCTGGGCGGGCACCGGTTACGCCATGGCCAACGCCCACCCGTCCGTGCTCGCCGCCGTGGCGGCGCACACCGGTACCAACGAGGAGGACGGTGTCGCCGACGTGATCGAGCGGCTGTTCGCCGGGCAGGTCCTGCCGGAGCCTGCCGTCTGACAGTGGGCAGGGGCTCCCGGTGAGACGGCGGAAAACGGCTGTGACCGGCGCGCAACGACGCGGCAACGTGCGCCCGGCACCATCGGTCCATGACGGAGTCGGCACCGGAACGCCCCCAGGAGTCCCTGCCTCTCGACAGCACCGCGCAACTGCTGGCCCGCATCGCCGCACAGCTCGGCACCCAGCTCAGCCTCGTCTCCCTGAACGGAACCCGACGGCCCATGCACCGCACCCCGCACAGCAACGTGACCCCGCTGACACCAGCGGCCCCCGCCCTCGTCGCCGTCGCGCACGGCAGCCGGGACCCGCGGGCGCTGCACACGGTGACGGAGCTCCTGGACCGCGTGCGGGAGCTGAGGCCCGGGCTCGACGTCCGGCTCGGCCACATCGAGCTCAACGAACCCCTCCTCCCACAGACCCTGGGCGCCCTCGGCAGCGGTGAGGCGGTCCTCGTCCCGCTGCTGCTGGGCCGCGGCTACCACGTGAAGCAGGACATCCCGCAGGCCGTCGCAGGCGCCGCCGCGCTGCGCACCCGCACCGCCGCGCCCCTCGGACCACATCCGCTGCTGGTCGAGGCGCTCCACGGCCGGCTCACCGAGGCCGGCTGGCGGACCGAGGACGACGGGAACCGCAGCAGTGCCGTGGTCCTGGCCGCCGCCGGTTCGCGGGACCCCGAGTCGGCCGCCGGCACTCGCCGCACGGCACAACTGCTCAGCGAACGGCTCGGCGGGGTGCCCGTCGTGCCCGCGTACGCCTCCGCCGCGACGCCCACCGTCCCGGCCGCCCTGCGCGCGCTGGCCGCCCGCGGCCGCCGGCGGGTCGCCGTCGCCTCGTACTTCACCGCGCCAGGACGCTTCGCCTCGGCCGCGGCGGCGGAGGCCACCTGGATCGCCGCCGACCCGCTCGGCGCCCACCCGGCCATGGCACGCCTGCTGCTCCACCGCTACGACCGGGCACGGGCAACCGGCGCACCGGCGCACGAAACCCTGATGAACACACGTTTCCTGGCCTCCGCCTGAGCCCTCCTGTCAGCCCGGCGGATTAGTGTCGGGCCCATGGAAGGCACAGACGGCACGGACAACGCGCACGACACGGACACCGCCCACGGCGCACAGGACCCCGGCGCGGCCCTCTACGGCGTCGCCGACGCCGAGCGCTGGGACACCGAGCCGGACAAACGGCCCGGGCGCACCGCCTTCCAGCGTGACCGCGCCAGGGTGCTGCACTCCGCGGCCCTGCGCAGGCTCGCAGGGAAGACCCAGGTCGTCACCCCGGGCACCCGCAGCCACGTGTGGGACGCCAGCCCGCGGACCCGCCTCACACACTCGCTGGAGTGCGCCCAGGTCGGCCGCGAACTCGGCGCCGCGCTCGGCTGCGACCCGGACCTGGTCGAGACGGCCTGCCTCTCCCACGACATGGGCCACCCGCCCTTCGGGCACAACGGCGAGCAGGCACTCAACGACTTCGCCTCCGACTGCGGTGGCTTCGAGGGCAACGCCCAGTCGCTGCGGCTTCTGACCCGCCTCGAACCCAAGCGGTTCGTGCCCGACACCCGCACCGGCGAACTGGTCAGCGTCGGGCTCAACCTCACCCGCGCCGCGCTGGACGCCGCCACCAAGTACCCCTGGCCCCGAGGCGCCCACCCCACCGACCCCGGCTCCCCGAAATTCGGGGTGTACGAGGACGACCTGCCGGTCTTCCACTGGTTCCGCAAGGGCGCCCCACAGGACCGCAAGTGCTTCGAGGCCCAGGTGATGGACTGGTCCGACGACGTGGCGTACTCGGTCCACGACTTCGAGGACGGGCTGCACGCCGGTCACATCGACCCCAACTGCCTCGACGCCGAACCGGAACGCCAGGAGATCTGGGCCGTCGCCATCGGACGGTACGTACCCGCGGACACCGATCCCCAGGAGCTGTCCGACGCCCTCGACCGGCTCATCAGCCAGGACTGGTGGCCGCACGGCTACGACGGTTCGGCCGTCGCCCAGGCGCGGCTCAAGGACGCCACGAGCCAGCTCATCGGGAGGTTCTGCCTCGCCGCCGAGAGCAGCACCCGGCAGGCGTACGGCACCGGGCGCCTCGGCAGATACGGTGCCGAACTGGTCGTCCCCCGCGAGGCGCGCCACGAGTGCGCGGTCCTCAAGGCCGTCGCCGACCGCTACGTCATGCAGCGCGCCGAGCAGGAGGCGATCCGCGCCGACCAGCGGATCGTCATCGCCGAACTGGCCGCCGCCCTGACCGCCCGCGCCCCCGAGGGCCTGGAGCCGCAGCTGCGCGCGCTGTACGAGGCCGCCCCCGACGACCGCGCCCGCAAGCGGGTCCTGGTCGACCAGATCGCCGCGCTGACCGACGCCTCGGCCCGCTCCCTTCACCAGTCGCTCACCGCCCGCCGAGGCTGAGGGCCGCCATGGCGGCCCTGGGGCGCGGCGGTAACGGATGGCGAGCCGCAGGTGATCTGCTGGTGCACGTACCGCATCGCAGGGAGCCCGCCCGCGCACCCCTGCTTCCGGTGTGCGGGCCCCGGTCGGCACACTGGCATATGACCACTGGGCGTGACCTGATCGGGTCACACCCTCTTTCGCCATCACGCTGCGTGCGGGACGCTCGCAGTTGGCGCCGCGCAGCAAGCACCGAGGAGGCATCAAGTGGTCGACGCACATCGGACGTTCGTCATCGTCGGCGGAGGACTGGCCGGAGCGAAGGCAGCGGAGACGCTCCGTGCGGAGGGTTTCAGCGGCCGGGTCATCCTGATCGGCGATGAGCGCGACCATCCGTACGAACGCCCACCGCTCTCCAAGGGCTACCTGGGCGGCAAGGAGGACCGCGACAGCGTCTTCGTCCACGAGACCGCCTGGTACGCGGGGGCCGACATCGAGCTCCACCTGGGCCAGCCCGTCACCGCACTCAACCGCGATGCCCGCTCCGTCGAGCTCGGCGACGGCACCGTCATCCACTACGACAAGCTCCTCCTTGCCACCGGCGCCGAACCGCGCCGCCTCGACATCCCGGGCACGGACCTGGCGGGCGTCCACCATCTGCGCCGCCTCGCCCACGCCGACCGGCTGCGCAACGTCCTGGCCGCGCTCGGCCGCGACAACGGCCACCTGGTGATCGCGGGGGCCGGCTGGATCGGCCTGGAGGTCGCCGCCGCGGCCCGCGGCTACGGGGCCGAGGTCACCGTCGTCGAGCCGGAGGCGACGCCGCTCCTCCGGGTCATCGGCCCCGAGCTCGGCCAGATCTTCACCGACCTGCACAGCGACCACGGCGTCCGCTTCCACTTCGGCGGCCGTCTCACCGAGATCGTCGGCCAGGACGGCATGGTCCTCGCCGTCCGCACCGACGACGGCGAGGAGCACCCCGCCCACGACGTCCTCGCCGCGATCGGTGCCGCCCCGCGCGCCGCCCTCGCCGAGGCCGCCGGGCTGGAGATCGCCCCACGTGAGCAGGGCGGCGGCGTCGCCGTGGACGCCTCGCTGCGCACCAGTGACCCGCACATCTACGCGGCCGGGGACGTGGCCAACGTGGCCCATCCGCTGCTCGGCACTCGGCTGCGGGTGGAGCACTGGGCCAACGCGCTGAACAGCGGCCCGGCGGCGGCCCGCGCCATGCTCGGCCAGGACGTGGCCTACGACCGGGTGCCGTACTTCTTCTCCGACCAGTACGACCTCGGCCTCGAGTACTCGGGCTGGGCGCCGCCGGGCAGTTACGACCAGGTCGTGATCCGCGGCGACGCGGGCAAGCGCGAGTTCATCGCGTTCTGGCTGAAGGACCACAAGGTGCTCGCCGGGATGAACGTGAATGTGTGGGACGTCACGGAGACCGTGCAGGAACTCATCAGGGCCGGCCAGCCGGTCGCCCCGGACGCCCTGGCCGACCCGTCCGTGCCCCTGGAGTCCTTGATCTGAGCGACGGCCTTCCCGGGTGCGGGTGCGGGTGCGTCGCGGGGTGCGGGGTTCCGGGGTGCGGGTCTTGTCCTCAATCGCCGGACGGGCTTGATGGGTGCGGGTGCCCCGCAGGCTGCGCCCCTTGTTCGGTGGGTGGGGGTCCGGGGTCCCTCCGGGGCGTCTCCTCAGACGACGAACGTTCCGCGGGTACGCAGCGGACCCGGGTATCTGTTCGTCGTCCTGCGGGGACTCCCCTGCACGCCCCCGAACCCGGCCGCCCTGCGTCTGCGACAGTCGATTCGCCGGGGTGCAGACGCGAGTGATGCCGGGTGGGGACGTGCAGGGCAGTCCCCGCAGAAAATGGCGTACGACCCGGGTACCGCTGCGTCGTCGGGTGCACACGCCATTTTTGAGGAGTCTGCCCGGAGGGGCACCACCCCCACCCCCCGGGCACGGCGCCCCGCGGGGACCCCGCACCAAAGCCCGTCCGGCGATTGAGGACGGAACCCCCCGCCACGGAACCCCGCACACAGGACCGCGGCAGACGCTCAGGCCCGCGTCCGGGCGTGGGCTGTCGTACCCCACCCGTAGACTTCACTCGTGGCAGGCAGGATCAATGACGACGACGTGAAGGCGGTCCGGGACGCGGTCCCGATCGACGCCGTCGTTTCCGAGTACCTCCAGCTGCGCAACGCGGGCGGTGGAAACCTCAAGGGCCTGTGTCCCTTCCACGACGAGAAGTCCCCCTCCTTCCAGGTCAGTCCGAGCAAGGGTCTCTTCCACTGCTTCGGCTGCCAGGAGGGCGGCGACACGATCGCCTTCGTGCAGAAGATCGACCATCTGACGTTCGCGGAGGTCGTCGAGCGGCTCGCCGCCAAGGCAGGCATCACCCTGCGGTACGAGGAGGGCGGGTACAACCCCTCCCACCAGCGCGGCGAGCGCATCAGGCTGGTCGAGGCGCACAAGGTGGCCGCCCAGTTCTATGTGGAGCAGCTGGACGGCCCGGAGGCCGAGATCGGCCGCAAGTTCCTCGCCGAGCGCGGCTTCGACCAGGCGGCGGCAGCCCACTTCGGTGTGGGCTACAGCCCGGCCGGCTGGGACCACCTCACCCGCTATCTGCGCGGCAAGGGCTTCAGCGACAAGGAACTGATCGCCTCCGGCCTCTCCCAGGACGGCAGGCGCGGGCCCATCGACCGCTTCCGTGGCCGGCTGATGTGGCCGATCAGCGACACCTCGGGCGAAGTCGTCGGCTTCGGCGCCCGCAAGCTGCGCGACGACGACAACGGCCCGAAGTACCTGAACACCCCCGAGACCGCGATCTACAAGAAGTCCCAGGTGCTGTACGGCATCGACCTGGCCAAGAAGGACATCGCCAAGGCCAGCCGGGCCGTCGTCGTCGAGGGCTACACGGACGTGATGGCCTGCCATCTCGCCGGGGTCACCACTGCCATCGCCACCTGTGGCACGGCGTTCGGCGGGGACCACATCAAGATCCTGCGCCGCCTCCTCATGGACAACGGCAGCGCCCGGGTGATCTTCACCTTCGACGGGGACGCGGCCGGCCAGAAGGCCGCCCTGCGCGCCTTCGAGGACGACCAGAAGTTCGCCGCCGAGACCTATATCGCGATCGCCCCGGACAACATGGACCCGTGCGACCTGCGCCTCGCCAAGGGGGACGAGGCCGTTCGTGACCTGGTCGAACCGCGGACCCCGCTCTTCGAGTTCGCGCTGCGCCAGATCGTCGGCCGCTACGACCTGGAGACCCCGGCGGGCCGCGCCGCCGCGCTCGACGAGGCGGCCCAGGTCGTCGCCAAGATCAAGACGGGCAGCGTGCAGCGGGAGGTCGCCGTCCAGCTCGCCGGCTTCGTCGGCATCCTGGACCAGGAGTACGTCGTCCACCGGGTCAACCAGCTCGCCCAATGGGCCCGTGGGCGCGGCGACCGGGGACCCGCACCCGCCGCCCGCGGCGGCTCACGGCGCCAGGAGATCCAGGCGCCGCCCGCCGGCCCCTCCGGCCCGGCGCTCAACCTCCGCAGCCCGGCCCACCGCACCGAGCGGGAGTTGCTCAAGCTGGCCCTGCAGAAGCCCGCCCTGGTCTCCCCGGCGTTCGACGCCTACGGGATCGACGAGTTCACCGCGCCGCCGTACGCCGCGGTCCGGCAGTGCATCGCGGAGGCGGGGGGTGCGGAGCTCGGTGTCCCCGAGACCCGCGAGTACCTCGTGAAGGTGCTCGACGCGACCCCCAACGACACGGTGCGCAAACTGGTCACGGAGCTCGCGGTCGAGGTCTTCCACGGCAAGTCCATCGACGAGGCGTACGCGGGCGAGCACCTGGTCAAGGTCCGCCTGCGTGCCGTCGACCGGCGGATCAACGACGTCCAGGGCAGCCTCACCCGCCTCGGCAGCAACGTGGCCCCGGACCACCTGGCCGCCGCGCAGAACGAGGTATGGGTGCTCCAGCAGTACGCCCAGTCCCTGCGCAACCACGGAGCCGACGCGCTCTGACAGCACGGCGACGATCCCGCGCCGGTAACCGGCCGGTCACGGTACGAACTCAGAAAGTCCCCGCACGCCCCTCGTGGCGGCTGTGTGTCGTACCCCACACTGATGGCGGTGCCTGAGTCATCGGAGCGCGGCCGGCCCACCGAACGGTGGTCCTCCATCCCCGCGTTCCGGCAGCGATCACCTGGAGGTCGCCCCCGTGCAGACCCGGACCGTGACCACAACCGAGCGTGTCCCGGCCATCCCCGCGCAGTCCCGGGCCGTGCATCACCCCGAGGCCGCGGTGGACCCGCCGACACCCCCGCCCGCGCCGCAGGACCCGCCCGAAGCGACACCGGACCCGCCCGAACCGCGCGAGGCCGTCATGGAGGAGTCGGAGCTCCCCGAACCACCGGAGCCGCGCAGCCGCCCGGACACCGGGGGACCGTCGTCCGACCTCTTCCGCCAGTATCTGCGCGAGATCGGCCGTATCCCGCTCCTCACCGCCGCCGACGAGGTGGAACTCGCCCGCCGCGTCGAAGCCGGCCTGTTCGCCGAGGAACGCCTGGCCCGCACCCCGGACCCCGACACCCGGCTGGCCGTCGACCTGGACCGGCTCGTGGTGATGGGGCGGATGGCCAAGCGCCGCCTCATCGAGGCCAATCTCCGCCTCGTCGTCTCCGTGGCCAAGCGTTACGTCGGCCGCGGGCTGACGATGCTGGACCTGGTCCAGGAGGGGAACCTCGGACTGATCCGGGCGGTCGAGAAGTTCGACTACGCCCGCGGCTACAAGTTCTCGACGTACGCGACCTGGTGGATCCGGCAGGCCATGTCCCGTGCCCTCGCCGACCAGGCGCGGACCATAAGGGTCCCGGTCCACGTCGTCGAACTCATCAACCGCGTGGTCCGGGTCCAGCGCAGGATGCTCCAGGAGCGCGGCTACGAGCCGACGCCCGAGGAGGTCGCCGCCCAGCTCGACCTGACCCCGGAACGGGTCGGCGAGGTCCTGCGCCTCGCCCAGGAACCCGTCTCCCTGCACGCCCCGGTCGGCGAGGAGGACGACGTCTCGCTCGGCGACCTGATCGAGGACGGGGACGCCGCCTCCCCGGTGGAGTCCGCCGCCTTCCTGTTGCTGCGCGAACATCTGGAGGCAGTGCTCTCCACCCTCAACGAGCGCGAGCGCAAGGTGGTCCAGCTGCGCTACGGGCTGGCCGACGGGCGTCCGCGCACGCTGGAGGAGATAGGGCGGATCTTCGGTGTGACCCGCGAGCGCATCCGGCAGATCGAGTCCAAGACCCTCAGCAAACTGCGGGACCACGCCTTCGCCGACCAGCTCCGCGGCTACCTGGACTGACGCGTACGCGCGCGGGTCCGGGCAGCCCGGAACGCCGTAGGGCTCTGTGCACCGTCCGGCACGTCGCCGCCCGCCGGCCGGGCGGCGACGTGCCGGACAGGCCTCAGTCGACCTCGGCGACCGCCTGCGCGAACTGCGCCGCGTACAGCCGGGCGTACGCCCCGTGCGCCTCCAGCAGCTCGTCGTGCGTGCCCTGTTCGACGATCGACCCGTTCTCCATCACCAGGATGACGTCGGCATCCCGGATGGTGGAGAGGCGGTGCGCGATCACGAAGCTCGTGCGACCGTGCGCGAGGCCCGCCATCGCCTTCTGGATCAGCACCTCGGTCCGGGTGTCGACGGAGCTGGTCGCTTCGTCGAGCACGAGTATCACCGGGTCGGACAGGAACGCCCGCGCGATGGTGATCAGCTGCTTCTCACCCGCACTGACGCCCGAGCCCTCGTCGTCGATCCGCGTGTCGTACCCGTCGGGCAGGGTGCGGATGAAGCGGTCGGCGTGGGCCGCTCGTGCCGCCTCCTCGATCTGTTCACGGGTGACGTCGCCCGAGGCGCCGTAGGCGATGTTCTCCGCGATGGTTCCGCCGAACAGCCAGGTGTCCTGGAGGACCATGCCGATGCCCGAGCGCAGGTCGTCGCGCGACATCTTCGCGATGTCGGCCCCATCGAGGGTGATCCGGCCCCCGGTGACCTCGTAGAACCGCATCAGGAGGTTGACCAGAGTCGTCTTGCCGGCGCCGGTCGGGCCGACGATCGCGACCGTGTGGCCCGGCTCGACACTCAGCGACAGGTCCTCGATGAGCGGCTTCTCCGGGTCGTAGCGGAACGAGACGTTCTCCAGCGAGACGTTGCCGCGCAGGATCCCGGGGTGCTCGCCCTCGCCCTTCGCGGGGTCGCCACCCTGTTCCTCGGCGTCCAGCAGTTCGAAGATCCGCTCCGCCGAAGCCACCCCGGACTGGACCAGGTTCGCCATCGAGGCGACCTGGGTCAGCGGCATGGAGAACTGCCGCGAGTACTGGATGAAGGCCTGCACATCACCGATCGACAGGGCGCCCGAGGCGACCCGCAGCCCGCCGACGACGGCGATCAGCACATAGTTCAGGTTCGACACGAACATCATCAGCGGCTGCATGATCCCGCTGTTGAACTGTGCCTTGAACCCGGCCTCGTACAGCGCCTCGTTCTGCTCGGCGAAGTCCCGCGCCGACTCGTCCTGCCGCCCGAAGACCTTCACCAGGGTGTGCCCGGTGTACATCTCCTCGATGTGGGCGTTGAGCTTACCCGTCACCTTCCACTGCTGGACGAACTGCGGCTGGGAGCGCTTGCCGACCTTCGTCGCCACGACCACCGAGAGCGGCACCGTCACCAGGGCGACCAGCGCCAGCAGCGGCGAGATCCAGAACATCATCACGAGCACGCCGACGATGGTCAGCAGCGAGTTGATCAGCTGCCCCATCGTCTGCTGCATCGTCTGCGAGATGTTGTCGATGTCGTTCGTCGCCCGGCTCAGCACCTCGCCGCGCTTCTGCCGGTCGAAGTACGACAGAGGCAGCCGCGCCAGCTTCGTCTGGATGTCCTCACGCAGCTGGAACACGACCCGGTTGATCACCCGGATCGACAGCCGCGTCGACACCAGCATCAGCAGCCCCGCACCGACGTACACGGCCAGCGCCACGAGCAGCACCTGGCCGATCGCGTCGAAGTCCATGCCCTGCCCCGGGGTGAAGTCCACCTTGGACAGCATGTCGGCCAGACCGCTGTTGCTACGGCGCAGCCCCTCGACGGCCTGTTCCTTGGTCGTCCCCGGGTCCATCCCCCGGCCCACGACACCGGCGAACACCAGGTCGGTGGCCTTGCCGAGGATCTTCGGGCCGACCACCGACAGCGCCACGCTCAGCGCCACGGCCACCAGCATCACGTAGAGGGTGGCCTTCTCCGCCGCGAAGCGCTTCAGCAGCCGCTTCGACGAGCCCTTGAAGTCCATGGACCGCTCGGTCGGCGCCCCGCCCGCCATCATGCGTCCGCCAGGCCCGGCCATTACGCGGCCTCCGCTTCCGTCAGCTGGGAGAGAACGATCTCCCTGTATGTCTCATTGCCGTCCATCAGTTCGTGGTGGCTGCCGGAGCCGACGACGCGGCCCTCGTCCAGCACCAGGATCCGGTCGGCGTCACGGATGGTCGACACCCGCTGCGCGACGATCACCACCGTCGCGCCCTCGGTCTCCCGCAGCAGTGCCGCGCGCAGCGCCGCGTCCGTGGCGTAGTCCAGGGCCGAGAACGAGTCGTCGAAGAGGTAGATCTCCGGCCGCTGCACCAGTGTCCGGGCGATCGAGAGCCGCTGCCGCTGACCACCGGAGACATTGGTGCCGCCCTGCGCGATCGGCGCGTCGAGCCCGTGCTCCAGTGCTTCGACGAACTCCTTGGCCTGCGCGATCTCCAGCGCGTGCCACAGCTCCTCGTCGGTCGCGTCCGGATTCCCGTACCGCAGATTCGTCGCCACGGTCCCGGAGAACAGATACGGCTTCTGCGGCACGAGACTCACGGTCTTCGCCAGCAGGACCGGGTCCAGCGTCCGTACGTCCGTCCCGTCGACCAGCACCTGGCCGTCCGTCACATCGAACAGCCGGGGTACGAGACCGAGCAGCGTCGACTTCCCGCTGCCCGTCGACCCGATGATCGCGGTCGTCTCACCGGCCCGCGCCACCAGGTTCACCGAGCGCAGCACCGGCTCCTCGGCACCCGGGTAACGGAAGTCCGCACCGCGCACCTCCAGATGACCCTGGACGGTGAGCTCCCGCACCGGGTTCACCGGCGGCACCACGCTGGAGTCGGTCTCCAGGACCTCCTGGATGCGCTCGGCGCACACCTCGGCACGCGGCACCATCATGAACATGAAGGTGGCCATCATCACCGACATGACGATCTGCATCAGATAGGAGAGGAACGCGGTCAGCGCGCCGATCTCCATCCCGCCGCTGTCGATCCGGTGCGCACCGAACCAGACGACGGCGATCGACGACACGTTCACGACCGTCATCACGGTCGGGAACATCAGTGCCATCAGCCGCCCCGTGGACAGGGCCACGTCCGTCAGTTCGGTGTTGGCGCCCCGGAAGCGCTCCTCCTCGTAGCCGTCGCGCACGAAGGCGCGGATGACCCGGTTGCCGGTGATCTGCTCGCGCAGCACCCGGTTCACCGTGTCGAGCCGCTCCTGCATCGTCCGGAACAGCGGACGCATCCGCCGCACGATCAGGCTCACCGCGATGCCGAGGACCGGCACCACCGCGAGCAGCACCGCGGACAGCGGTACGTCCTGGCCGAGCGCCATGATGATGCCGCCGACACACATGATCGGCGCCGACACCATCAACGTGAACGTCATCAGGGCCAGCATCTGGACCTGCTGCACGTCGTTGGTCGTACGGGTGATCAGCGAGGGGGCACCGAACCGGCCGAGCTCACGCGCGGAGAACGACTGCACCCGGTCGAAGACCGAAGCGCGCACGTCGCGGCCGAGCGCGGACGCGGTGCGGGCGCCGATGTAGACGGCCCCGATGTTGCAGACCACCTGGGCGATGCTGACGACGATCATGACGCCGCCGTACTGGACGATGTAGCCCGTGTCCCCCTGGATGACACCGTTGTCGATGATGTCCGCGTTGAGGGTGGGGAGATAGAGCGTGGCGCAGGTCTGCAGCAGCTGGAAGACGACCAGCAGTGCGATCGGTTTCTTGTACGGACCGAGATAGGCCCGCAGGAGTTTTATGAGCACGCGTGTCTCTCGGAGTCGGCGAGGTCGGGAGTCGACCCATTTTCGGGTACCGCCCACCGGGACAGCGAACGTTTTTATTCAAGTCCAGGTCAAAAAACGGACCGGGTCCACAATTCCGGGCCCGAACCCCGCCAGGGGGCCGGGCCCGTCACCGAGGGCAGTCGCCTCAACGCGCGGTGTCGAACGCCCCCGGGTGGATCTGGTCCCGAGTCGCCACGTACTGCTGCCGCACCGCCTGCCCGACCGGCAGGTCCTCGCCCGGCTCCAGCACCTGAGCCGCGGCACCCTGCCACGCCGGGGGAGTGCGCTCGTCCAGCGCTCCCTGGGAGACGCCCAGTGCCCAGGCCGCCTGCCGGGCCGCACCCAGCGCCGCGTACTGAGCCGGCTGAGGCACGACCACCTGGGTGCCCAGCAGTGCGGGTGCCAGACCCTGCACGGCCGGCAGTTCGGCGGCGGCGCCCAGCAGGAACACCCGCCGCACCTCCACCCCGCGGCCGCGCAGCACGTCCAGCGCGTCGGCCAGCGAGCACAGCATCCCCTCGAACGCCGCCCGTGCCAGATGCTCCGGCTTCATCGACTCACGCCGCAGCCCGCTCAGCGTTCCGGCGGTGTGCGGCAGATTCGGGGTGCGCTCACCCTCCAGGTACGGCAGCAGGACGAGCCCCGACGAGCCCGGCGTCGACTTCAGAGCCAGCGCCGACAGCTCCTCCAGCCCGTCGAGCCCCAGCATCTCGGCCGTGCCGCGCAGCGCCCGTACCGCGTTCGACGTGTGGACCACCGGCAGGTGCATCCCGGTGGCATCGGCGAAGGAAGTGATCATCCCGGTCGGGTCCGCCAGCGCCTCGTGATGCACCGCCATCACCGAACCGGACGCTCCCAGCGACACCACCGCGTCACCGACCGCGACCCCGAGCCCGAACGCCGCCGCCATCGTCTCGCCGGTACCCGCCGAGATCAGCAGGCCCTCGGGCGTCGTTCCCGCGGCCTCGGACGGGCCGAGCACCTCCGGCAGCGCCGCCTGGCGCCCGAGCGCGAGCTCCACCAGATCCGGCCGGTAGGACTCGCTGCCCGCCGACCAGTACCCCGTGCCCGAAGCGGCCCCCCGGTCGGTGGTCCGCCGGGCCGGCCGCCCCAGCAACTGCCACACCAGCCAGTCGTGCGGCTGGAGTACGGCAGCGACCCGCTGCGCCATGTCCGGCTCGGTCCGCGCCAGCCAGCGCAGCTTCGACACGGGCTGCGCGGCCTGCGGCACCGCCCCGACCGCCTCGGCCCACGCCTGCCGCCCGCCCAGCCCGTCGATCAGATCGGCCGCGGCGACCTGCGCCCGCCGGTCGTTGCCGAGCAGCGCCGGGCGCACGAGGTTGCCCTGATGGTCCAGCGGCACGAGCCCGTGCTGCTGCGCCGACACACCGATGGCCTGCACCCCTTCGAGGAGCCCGCCGGCAGCGGCCTCACCGAGTGAGAGCAGCCACGCCTGAGGATCGACCTCGGTGGCCTTCGCGTCGACGGGATGTGCGGCGTATCCCTGACGCAGTACGGCACCCGTGTCCGTATCGCAGACCACGATGTGCGTGAAGGCGGATGAACTGTCCAAGCCGGCGACTATGCCCATACATGGATTCTGCCGCACCCCCGGAGGTTTCCCGACCGGTGGTGCGGCAGACGTGACGACGGGGGCTCAGGTGTTGGTCGTTCCCCAGTCGTCCTCGCCGTTCGCCCCGCGCCCGCGCAGCGACCGCACCCGGTCCGCCACCGAGGCCGGCACCTTGTCGCCGACCTTCTCCTCGACCGCGTGGTACGCCTTCCCCGCGAACTGGCGGCCGCTCTGCGCCGCCGTCTCGCAGGTGTTGCGCACAGCCGGGTTCTGGGCGAACTGGCGTGCGGACTTCTTCAGCTGCTCGTAACGCTCGCGCCCGGCACGCGTGCCGAGCACGTAACCGAGGGCCACTCCGGCGATGAACGTGAGCCGGTACCGCATGGCTGCCACCCTTCCTTCGCTCCGTGCGACGTGTGCTGCTCGCCTACCCGCAGACGCCCGAGATCACCCCGGGCGATACCGATTGGCAAAGCACCCCCCTGCTTGCGCTAATGTATGTGTCGCAGCGAACGCGCGCCGCCCGGCAGCAGCCAGGCAGGTACGTTCGAGGCAACGCAGCAATCCCCTGTAGCTCAATTGGCAGAGCAGCCGGCTGTTAACCGGCAGGTTACTGGTTCGAGTCCAGTCGGGGGAGCGCGATCCCCTGTAGCTCAATTGGCAGAGCATTCGGCTGTTAACCGGAGGGTTACTGGTTCGAGTCCAGTCGGGGGAGCGGAACGGAAGAGGACCCCACGGGGTCCTTTTTCGTGTGCCCGGGACCGGTCCGCGAGGAGCTGGTTGCCGTGATGCCGATGGGACCGGCGTGACTCTTTCGCGTCAACTTCGCGTCACCCGGAACCGGGCAGCGAGCAGCGCGGTCTTCATGGTCATGAGTAGCCGGGCAACCGGAGCGAGAGATCGTATGACCGGCTATGCTGCGGCAGACGGCGCGCACACATGTACGCGCCACGCCGAAAAGGGGCGGTAGCTCAGCCGGTTAGAGCAGCGGACTCATAATCCGTCGGCCGTGGGTTCGAGTCCCACCCGCCCCACTCTCGCAGGTCTCTGCAGAATCGTTCCCACTAGGGATTCAGCGCTCCGAGCTGGTGTAGACCAGGCGGGGCGCTTCGGCGTTTTCGAGCCTTCGGGCCTTCGGCGCCGAGTCGTGGGCGGCCTCCGGGCGACTGCGCCCCGGTGAACGGAGCTGTTCGCCCGGGGATCGTTACCATGCTCCGTGACCGAATCCCTGACCGAACCGACGGACGCGGCCGACGGACCCGCACCCCGCCCCCGCATACTCGCCGACCTGACCCCGCTGCGGACCTCCCCCGACTACCGGCGGCTCTGGTTCGGGAACACGGTCTCCTGGATCGGCCAGGGCATGACGTCGCTCGCCGTCTCGCTGCAGGTGTACGACCTCACCCGCTCAGCCTTCTCCGTCGGTCTCATCGGATTCTGTTCGCTCGTGCCGCTGGTCGTCTTCGGCCTGTACGGCGGAGCGGTCGCGGACACGCTCGACCGGCGCAAGCTCGGGCTGGTCAGCGCCTTCGGATCGTTCGTGCTGTCGGTGGGACTGGTGGCGGTCACGGTGGCCGGGGTGGAACAGGTCGGGCTGCTGTACGGGGTCGTGGCCCTCCAGGCCGTCTGCTTCGCGCTCAACTCGCCCGCCCGCAGCTCGATGATCGCCCGGCTGCTGCCGCCCGAGCAGCTGCCCGCCGCCAACGCGCTGAACTCCATCACCGGCACCACGGGCATGCTCGTCGGGCCGATGCTCGGCGGCCTCATCGTCGGCTGGTGGGGATACCGGGCCGCCTACGGGGTCGACGCGCTCACCTTCACGGCCTCCCTGTACGCGATGTGGCGGCTGCCCTCGATGCTGCCGGAGCGGGGCGAGGAGAAGGCCGGGGACACGAAACGCGCCTCCGTCATGGACGGGCTGCGGTTCCTCGGGACCCGGCCGAATCTGCGCATGACCTTCTTCACCGACATGTGCGCCATGGTGCTCGCCCACCCCCGCGCGCTGTTCCCCGTCGTCGCCGTCCTCTGGTACGGGGGCGACGCGAAGACCACCGGCCTGCTGGTGGCCGCCCCGGCGCTCGGGGCGCTGCTGGGCGGGGTGTTCTCCGGCTGGCTGGGACGGATCCGGCGGCACGGACTCGCCGTGCTGCTCGCCGTCGCGAGCTGGGGCACCGCCGTCGCCGTCTTCGGGCTGACCCGGCAACTCTGGCTCGGGCTGATCTTCCTGGCGCTCGCCGGCGCGAGCGACACCACGTCCATGGTCTTCCGCAACACCATGCTCCAGGCCGCCGTGCCGGACGAGATGCGGGGGCGGCTGCAGGGCGTGTTCATCGTCGTGGTGGCGGGTGGCCCACGGCTCGGCGACTTCGTGGCCGGGTCCGTCGCCGACCTGGCCTCGCCGGGCCTCGCCGTGACCGGCGGCGGGATCGCGTGTGTGGCCGCGGTGGCCCTACTGGCGCTGCGGTGGCCCGGGTTCGCGCGCTACGACGCGCGCAGACCCGAAGCCTGATCCGGCGAGGCCGGGCGACCGCTCAGGAAACGTCCTTGATCTTGGGCATGTCGCCCCCGGTCGTCGTGCCGTCGATCAGCGAGAACGTGGCGCCCTGGGGGTCGGTCAGCGCGGCGAAGCGCCCGAACGGCATGGTCATCGGGCCGAACCGGAGCTCCGCCCCGAGTGCCTTCGCCTTCTCCACCGAGGCGTCGCAGTCCGCGACGGTGAAGTACACGTTCAGATGCGGCGGCACCTCGGGCGGGAACTCCTCCGTCATCTTCATCCGGCCGAGGACCGGGTCGGAGCCCAGGTCGTACAGCGTGAAGTCGACCGCGTCGTCCTCCACGCGCTTCACCCCGTACCCGAAGACGGCCGGGAAGAAGGCGTCCGCCTTCTCCGGCTCCCGGGTGAAGATCTCGGCCCAGCTGTAGGCGCCGGGCACCGTCCGCGCCCCGAACCCCTCGTGGGTGCCCGCCTGCCACACGCCGAAGGCGGCTCCGCCCGGGTCGCTCGCCAGCACCATCGTCCCGAACTCACCGACCCGCATCGGCTCCACCAGGACCGTGCCGCCGTTCTCACGGACCTTGGCGGCGGTGGCGGCCGCGTCCGGCGAAGCGAGGTACAGACACCAGGCGGCGGGTACCTCCTGGCCGGGTACGGGCGGCATCAGGGCCGCGACCGCTTTGCCGTCCACGTAGGCCTGCGTGTAATTGCCGAACTCGGGCAGCGAGTCGCCGTACGTCCAGCCCAGCACCTCACCGTAGAAGCGCTTCGCCCCTTCGAGGTCGCTGAATGTCGCGTCGGCCCAGCACGGTGTGCCCTCCGGTTCTGCGGCCATGACCGGTCATCTCCTCAGGTGTGATTGGCCCCTCTGACACGCTAGCCACCCGGCGCCTCTCCTGCCCGCCGGACACGGCTCAGCGCCCCGGCGGGGCCGGCCGTACGACCGAGCGGGCGACGCCGAGGTCCACCAGGTCCTGCGGGCGCAGCCTCAGCTGGCCGGCCGTGGCGTGCACCTGGTCCGCGGAGCGCTTGAGGATCGCCGCGGCGAGCTCCGGGGCGATGACGGAGAAGTAGCTGTCCGCGGTGACGTGGGTGTTGTCCGGCGCTGCCAGGGCCAGCGCTCCGCCCGAGCCGCCCTCGCCGATCACCAGCGTCGTGACAGGTACCCGCGCCTCCGCGATCGCCGCGAAGGCGTCGGCGATGGCCGCGCCCGCACCGGCCCGCTCCGCCTCCGCGTCGTTGGCCGCGCCAGGGGTGTCGACCAGGGTGAGGACCGGGACCCCGAGCCGGTCGGCCAGCCTGATCACCCGGGCCGCGGCGCGGTAGCCGGACGGGCGGGTCGCGGTGCCGCACTGCGCCACGTACGCGACCGGCTCCCCCTCGTGCAGCCCGAAGCCGCAGAGCAGGCCCGGGTCGGTGCCCCCGCAGCGGTCCCCGTTCAGGGGGAGCCGCAGGGTGAAGTAGGCGGCCAGATACGCCTCGGCGTGCGGCCGTGACGCGGACCGGGCCCGCACCACGGCGTCCCAGCCGGACCGGGGGAGCCCGGCCGGGGAGAGCGCGGCCGGGACCGGTGCGGGGGAGGGCGGGGCGCCGCGGTGGGCGAGCAGCCGGAGCCAGTGGCCCACCGCGGCCGGCAGCTCGCCCGGCGGGACGACCGCGTCGATCTGACCGGCCGCCAGCTGACCCTCGGCGGTGTAGGCGCCCGGGTCCGCGTCCGCCGGCCGCACCCGGGAGCCGGCGAAGCCGACCTGCGCGCCCGGCAGTGCCAGGATCACATCGGCGCCCGCTCCCAGGGTCGCCCAGCCGCCGCCGGTCGTCGGGTCACGCAGGACCGCGAGCTGCGCCGGACCGGCCGCGCGCAGCCGGGCCGAGGCCCCGGCCACCCGGTGCAGCTGGGTGAGCGCGATCATGCCTTCCTGCATCCGGCTGCCGCCCGTCGCGATGAGCGAGACGAGGGGCAGCCGCCTCGCCGCGGCCTCCTCGTACGCCGCCTCCAGCCTGTCGCCGGTGCGCTGCCCGAGCGAGCCGCCCAGGAAGCCGAACTCGAAGGAGACCAGCACGCAGGGCCGGCCGTCGACCGTGGCGGTGCCGTGCACGACGGACTCCTGCTCCCCGGTGCGTGCGGCGGCCCGGGCCCGGGAGTCGGCGTAGCCGGACCAGTCGAGCGGACCGTCGCCCACCGTGTCCCCGGTGGGTACGGCGGATTCGGTGAAGTCGGCGGTGAGGGCGGCGATCGCCTCCCGGGCCGTCAGCCGGTCAGCCATGGAGGGACCGCTTCATGATCTTGCCCAGGTCGTTGCGCGGCAGTGCGTCCAGGTAGCGGACGGTGCGGGGGCGCTTGTGCGGGGAGAGCTGGGCCGCGACGTGGTCCGCGAGTGCCGCGGCCGAGGGCGGGGACGCGGGGTCGGCCGCCACCACCCAGGCCACGACCCGCTCGCCCAGGTCCGGGTCCGGCTCGCCCGTGACGGCGGCCTCGCGGACGCCCGGGTGGTCCAGGAGTGCGTTCTCGATCTCGCCGGCGCCGATCTTGTAGCCGCCGCTCTTGATCAGGTCGGTGGCCTTGCGGCCCACGATCCGTACGTAGCCGTCGGGGTCGAGCGTGGCCATGTCGCCGGTGCGGAACCAGCCGTCGGCGGTGAGTGCCGCGGCGGTGGCGTCGGGGCGGTTCAGGTACTCGGTGAACAGGTTCGGGCCGCGCACCTGGATCTCGCCGATGGACGCGGGGTCCGCGAGCGGGGTGCCGTCCTCCTCCACCAGGCGCAGTTCCACACCGCACAGGGGGGCGCCGACCGTGCCGGGACGCGGTTCGCCGTCGGCCCGTACACCGGTGTTCATCAGGGTCTCCGTCATGCCGTACCGCTCGATGACCCGGCGGCCGGTCGCGGCCGCGATCCGTTCGTGGTCGTGGACGGGCAGCGCGGCCGACCCGGAAACCAGCAGCCGGGCGCCTGCGAGGGCCTTCGCGAGGCCGTCCGGTGCCGCCGGGTCCGCCAGCGCGTCCGCCAGCCGGTGGTACATCGTCGGCACCCCGAACAGCATCGTGCCGCCGGAGCTCAGCTCCCGGGCCACGCCCTCGGTGGAGAACCGGCCGAGGTGGCGCACCGAGCCGCCCCGGCGCAGCGGGCCGAGGACGCCGAGGATCAGCCCGTGCACGTGGAACAGCGGCAGGGCGTGGACGAGGACATCGTCGCCGGTCCACTGCCAGGCGTCCTCCAGTGCGTCCAGCGAGGCGGCGATCGCCCGGCGCGGGAGGACGGCTCCCTTGGGCGGGCCGGTGGTGCCGGACGTGTACACGACCAGGGCGGGGGACTCGGGGGAGGGTTCGGGGAATCGCGCGCCGGTGGGAGCCGGAGCGCCCTCCGTGCTCACGTCGAGCCGTTCCAGGGCCGCCAGCGCGGGCGGCAGTACGTCGGAGGCGGAGGCCAGCACCGTCGTCGGTGCGCTGTCGGCGACGATGTGTGCCAGTTCCCGTTCGCCCGTCTTCGGGTTCAGCGGTACGGCGGGCACCCCGGCACGCAGCGCGGCCACCACCGCGACCACGGTCTGCGCAGTGGGCGTGGCCCAGACGGCGACCCGGCGCGCGCCGGCGATCCGGGCCGCGAGTGCATTCGCCGCAGCGGCCAACTGTGCGTAGGACAGGGAGATCTCGTCGAACCGGACGGCTTCGCGGGCGGCCGCCGGGGCGGCCGCGTCCTGGAGTGCAGGCAGAAGTGGCATCACCCTGGAACCCTAGAACGCCGAAGCGATTCCCGTGCCGTCTCAGGCGTCGTCCCGCTGGATGCCCCGCATCCGCCCGTACGCGTACACACAGCCCGCCAGCGCCAGGTCGGACAGCAGCATGAAGCCGATCGAGTACGAGCCCTTCGCGCTGTAGATCGCCCCCATCACCAGCGGCGGCACGAAGCCCCCGAGCCCGCCCATCGCGCCGACGATGCCGGTGACGCTGCCCACCTTCGCCTGCGGTGTCACCTGCGAGACCAGGGCGAAGACGCTGCCGCTCGCGGTGCCGAGACCGGCCGCCATGCAGAGCAGCGCGATCGTGCCGCCGGGCGTCAGTTCCGGGTCGAAGGCCTGGACGATCGCCATCAGCGCGGCGAGTCCGAGGGCGGCGGAGGTGACGACCGCCGGGTGCATGCGGTCCGAGAGCCAGCCACCGATCGGCCGGAAGATGACCGTGACCAGGGCGAATCCGGCGGCCTTCGTGCCGGCGTCGGTCGGCGAGAGCTCGTACCAGGTCTTCAGATACGTCGGCAGGTAGACGCCGAACGCGACGATGCCGCCGAAGCCGATCGCGTACAGCGCGGACAGCTCCCAGGTGACCCGGAGCCGGCCCGCCGCACCCAGGCGGTGGGCCAGGGTGTCGGTCGGCACCTGGCGCCCCGGACGGTCGTTGATGAGCAGCGCCGCGAGGGCGGCGAACACCACGAGCGCCCCGGCCACCACGTAGAACGGCAGGTTGTCGCCGTGCTTGGCGATCCGCGGGGTGAAGTAGCCGGACAGGGCGACGCCCCCCATGCCCATGCCGAACACCCCGAGCGCGAGGCCGCGGTCGGCGGGCGGGAACCACGAGTTGACCAGGGGGATGCCGATCGCGAACGTCGTGCCGCCCAGCCCCAGCAGAAAGCCCACGGCCAGCATCGCGCCGTAGGAGTCCTTCGCCGGGATCAGCAGCAGCACGGGCACGATGGTGAGCGCCGAGATCAGCGGGAACATCAGCCGCGCACCGAATTTGTCGGTGAGCGCGCCCACCGGGATACGGCCCAGCGAGCCGACGAGCACCGGCACGGCGACCAGCAGGGACTGCTGGAACGAACTCAGGCCGAGCCGGTCCTTGTAGTCCGCGGACATGGGCGCGATCAGGTTCCACGCCCAGAAGGTGAGTGCGAAGCCGATCGTGGCCATCGCGAGGTTGCGGTAGGCGGCTCCGGAAGGCTTGTCGGCGGCCGGGGCTGTTGGCTGCTTCACTGCTGTATCCACACGGCCAGTCAAGGGCGGAAGGGGTTCGCGGGCCCGTCGGGTTACTCCGAACGAGGCCCCGGCGACGGCGGCCCGCACGGGGTGCCCGCCGTCTCCGCAGTCGCGATCGGCCCGAAGCTGGGACAATCGCGGTATGGATCGTCTGGACAGGGAAATCCTCGGTGTCCTCCAGGAGGATGCGCGGATCTCGTACCGGGATCTGGGCGTACGGGTCGGGCTCAGCGCCAACGCGGCCGCGGACCGGGTGCGCCGGCTGCGCCGGGACGGGGTCATCCGCGGCTTCACCGTGATCATCGACCCCGCCGCCGACACCCGGACGGGGCTCGTCGTCTTCATCGACGTGAGCCTGCGGTCGGACACCACCAACGAGGTGTTCGAGCGGGCGGTGCTGGCCCTGCCCGGAATCACCGAAGTGGTCCACGTGACGGGCGGGCACGACTATTTGGTACGGGCCACGGCAGCCGACACCGCGGCGCTGGACGGCCTGCTGCGCAGACTCAAGCGTGAGGCGGGCGTCGCCCACTCCAGCACCCGGATCGCGCTCAGAGCGGCGCCTGCCAGATGACGGTCGGCGGGCGCGAGCCGTCCGGTTCGCGCCCGTCGTCGGCGACCGCCAGCCGGACCCCGGCCCGTCCGTCGGGCAGCACGGCCGTCGCATCGACCTCCACCTCGATCGCCGAGACCCCGGCCCGCCGGTGCGCGGCCGCCAGCGCACCGCGCAACGCGGCGAGCAGTTGCCCGTCCACGGGGTCCCGCACCAGCGCGTCCACCGCACCGGTGAAGTGCACCGAGGGCTGGAACCCGAGCACCGCGGCCGCGCCGCTGGTCTCCCGCAGTACCCGGCCGCGGAAGGTGGCGGGTGCCTCGGCGGGCGGCTGCTGGAGGGCGAAGATGGTCGTCCGCACCTCCTGGATCGTGGAGTCCAGCTCGTCGACGGCCCGGCCGAGCAGTTCGTCCGTCTCCCCGCCCTCGGCCCGGCGGCGGGTCGACTCCAGCATCATCTCGGTGGCGAACAGCCGCTGGACGACGAGATCGTGCAGATCGCGGGCGATCCGGTCCCGGTCCTCGTACACGGCGAGCTGCTCGCGGTCGTGCTGGGAGTCCGCCAGGACCAGGGCCAGCGCCGCCTGCGAGGCGAACTGGGAGGCCAGCAGCCGGTCCACGTCCGTGTAGGCGCGGGCGCCGCGCCGCCGGGGCAGGGCGAGGGTGCCGATGAGCCGCCCGCCGCTCTGCAGCGGCAGCATCATGCTGGGGCCGAAGCGGGACCGTACCGGGGTGGTCATGCGCGGATCGGTCGCCGAGTCGTCGATGAAGACCGCCTCGCCACCCAGCAGCTGGACCAGGACGGGGGAGCCGGGGGCGATCGCCGTGCCCACCAGCCCCGCCGGGTCCTCCAGCGTGGACGCGACGACGATCTCCATGCCGCCGTCCTCGTTGGGCTGGAGGATCACCCCGGCCGACGCGTCGCTGAGGATCCTGGCCCGCTCGGCCACGGTCATCAGGGCGTCGGCGGCGTTCTCGCCGGTCAGCAGTGTGTTGGTGACCGCGGCCGCGCCCTCGATCCAGCGCTCGCGCTGCCGGGCGCTCTCGTACAGCCGGGCGTTACCGATCGCGATGCCGGCCTGTGCGGCGAGGACCCGGAGCAGTGTCATGTCGGTGTCGCTGAAGTGCCCGGTGTTCTTCTCGGCCAGGTAGATGTTCCCGAACACCTTGCGGTGCACCCGGATCGGCGCGCCGAGGAACGAGCGCATCGCGGGGTGGCCGGGCGGCACGCCGCAGGAGCGCGGATCGCCGGGGAGGTCGTCGGAGCGAAGGGGCTCCTGTTGTTCGATGAGCGCGCCGAGCAGGCCCGAGTGCCCGTCGGGGAAGTGGCCGATGGCCGCCTGCTCACTCTCGCTCAACCCCGTGACGAACAGTTCGCTGATCGTGCCGCGCCCGGGGTCCAGGACCCCGAGTGCGCCGTAGCGGGCCTCGGTGAGCGCCGTGGCGGTGTCGATGATCTGCTGCAGGGTGGCCCGCAGTTCGAGGTCGGTGCCGACGCTCAGCACCGCCTCCAGCAGCATCGGCAGCCGTGGCGTCCGGGGGACGCCACGGCTGGGTGTCCCCTCGCGTGGTTCGTCGGTCATCCGCCGTGCCCGCGGGACTCAGCCGGCGAGCGGGTCGAGGACCATGGGGCTGATCTTGCCGTCCAGCATGGCGCCGAGCCCGAGGACGGAGCAGACGTCGGGCCGCTCGGCGATGTGCACCGGCATGCCCGTCGCTTCGCGCAGCATCTGGTCCAGACCCGGCAGCAGCGCGCTGCCACCGACCATCATGATCCCGCAGTCGGCGAGGTCGGCGACGAGATCGGGCGGGCAGTCCCGAAGGATCTTGCCAAGGCCGTCGAGGACCGCGGTCAGCGGGCGGTGGATCGCCTGGCGCACCGCGGCGGTGTCGACCTGTACGGAGCGGGCCAGGCCCGTCGCCACGTCGCGGCCGTGGATCTCGGTCACGGAGGGG
Source organism: Streptomyces sp. NPDC005761 (assembly GCF_040630635.1). Lineage (NCBI taxonomy): Bacteria > Bacillati > Actinomycetota > Actinomycetes > Kitasatosporales > Streptomycetaceae > Streptomyces > Streptomyces sp. NPDC005761. Next base: position 118,357 of record NZ_JBEXXX010000005.1, read on the forward strand.
CCGTGAGGGGTGAGGCCGTTGCTGCTGAGGGCCAGTTGCAGGGGGCGTACGGACTGGCTGGGCAGCATCAGTTCGTGGTACTGGCGCAGGTGCTGGATCACCGCGTGGTCGATGGCGTCGCCGCCGATCGGGATGCGTACCGCCGTCACGATCGAGCCGAGCGAGAGGACCGCGATCTGGGTGGTCGCGGCGCCGCACACCATGATCATGGTGGCGGTCGGCTGCTCGACCGGAAGCCCGCAGCCGACGGCCGCCGCGATCAGGGTGTCGACGAGCTCGACGCGGCGGGCCCCCAGGCCGACCAGGGTCTCTACGGCGGCGCGCTGGGCCAGCGGATCGCTGTCGTGCGGGGTACAGGCGGCGGCGCGCAGCCAGGGCTTGCGGCGGAGCTGGCGGCGGAGTTTCTCGCCGAGCAGATGGCGCAGCATGCGCTGGGCCATCTCGATGTCGACGACGGTTCCGCCGGAGACCGGGCGGACCACCCGGATGTAGTCGGGGGTGCGGCCCGTCATCTGCTCGGCGAGCACGCCGACGGCGATGAGCGAGCCCGTACGGGTGTTCACGGCAGCGGCGCTCGGCTCGTCGACGACGAGCCCGAGCCCCTTGACGAACACCCGGGTCCGGGCGGCCCCGAGGTCGACGGCGACATGGCAACGGCGCAACTGCTCAAGGCTGACGGTCACGGCAGGTTCTCCCGAGAGCGCTGATGGGGGGACCGACGGGCAGCCGGTTCTCTTCGCATCGTGCGCCGTTCGGGGGCGTGGTGCCCGCTGGGATACGCCGTAGGGGGTACGGAGCTGACGCTTCGTCGGCGTCGGTCTCAGGCGGCGGGCAGGCCGGGGAGCAGGCGCTGGAACAGCCCCCAGGTGAACTCGGCGACGTACGGGGTACCGGTGGCCGCGTCGGTGATCGCGAGGGCCCATCGGGCCGGGGCGCTGCCCTCCATCGGGCGGGCCGGCGCGAAGGCCCGGGCCACCTCGTTCACGGTGCACGACCAGGGCCGCAGGTCATCGGCCGGACCGAGCACGGGGGCGGCCGCGCCCGGGGCCCGGACCAGCCACTCGTTCCACACCGCTCCGCCCGGCCCCACCATCACCTCGAACCGCAGGTCGGGCCAGAGCGGGACCGGCCAGAACAGGGCGTCGCACTCGAGATCGCCGACCGTGCGGCGCAGCGACGACTCGGGTTCGCCGAGCACCGAACGGTAGCGGCGGAGCGCCCCGCGCCCGCGGGGCGCCCGCGTCATGGCCTGCCAGCGGCGGTTGGCCTCGCGCATCTCGGCGAGCGTGGCGCTCAGCTCGTGCCGCGCGTCCTCGACGAGGCCGGGCTGATGGTCGGCCATCCGGCGCAGGAGGACGAGCTGGAACTCACGGGGGCCGAAGGGGGCGGCAGCGGTCATGGAAACAACGCTTCCACACAGGATCCTCACCTGAGCGGCTTTCACCGTTGTCCGGCGGGCATCTAATCTGCGGGCGCCATGGATTTCTGCCAGCCCTGTCAGCGGCATCTCAACGGCGCCCTGGCCTGTGCCGGATGCGGAACCCCCGCTGAGGCGCTGAGCCCCTACGCCGCGTCCTCGCCCCTCGGCCACGAGCCGGAGGAGCGGGACGAGCAGGCCGCGCCGCCCCTGTCCGGGGGGCGTCGCCGCCGGGAGCGCGATGCTGCCCGGACGCGGGGCGGCACACACGGAGGACGGCCGCCGGGCCGCCGACGCGCGGCGCCCGACGTGCGCCGGGGCCGGGGACGCCGGGGCCGCAGCCGCCGGGGCCGCACGGTGCTGCTGGTGCTCCTCGGCGTGGTCCTCGCGGCCGGCGGGCTGAGCCTGGCCGAACTGGCGACCGAACCGGACGGCGGCGACGGCGCCTCGGACTACGTGCGCGAATCGACGTCCGTGACCACGGCTCCCGCCCCGGAACCGACGGTGAGCGACACGGCCGAACCGCCCGGGCCGGTGAGGAGCCCCACGGGCAGCCCCACGGCCGTCCCGGCCTCCGGTACGCGGTCCCCGGGCGCCACCCGGACTGCCCGGGCCACGGACGAGGAGCGTCCCGAGGGTGTCACCTCGGCCCCGGCAGCCTCGGCTCCGGCCTCCGTACCCTCGTCTGCCGCGCCTTCGGTCACCACCGGCGGCCCGTCGGAGCCGGGCGGTACGGACGATGCCCCGTCGCCGTCCGCGACCCCGCCGCGGCCCACCCCCACGCCGACCCCGACCCCGACGCCGGCCCCCACGGAAGACGACGACTGCTGGTTCCCGTGGTTCTGCTGAGGCCTCAGGCGTCAGGCGTTGCGGACATGGTCTGAGGCAGGTCCGCCGTCTCCACGCCGAGCATCCGGCGCAGCAGGTCACGCAGCACCGCGCGGTCCGTGTCGGAGAGGCCTGCCAGGGGCTCGCGGGCGAAGTCGAGGGAGTCGCGGAGCTCGCGGGCCGTCTGTGCCCCCTTCTCCGTGGGAGCGGCCAGCTTCACCCGCCTGTCGGCCGGGTCGGGCCGCCGCTCGACGAGGCCGCGCACCTCGAGCCGGTCGACTATGCCGGTCACGTTCGACGGTTCGCACTTCAGCTTCTGGGCGATCCGGCGCATCGGCAGCGGATCCAGGGACAGCAGCCCGAGAACCCGGGCCTGGGCACCGGTGAGGCTGTGAGCGGCGGCTGCCTGCTCGTACTCCTCGTAGTAGCGCGCCACGACCGCGCCGATCAGCTCGACGACTTCGAGGGTCAGCGGGTCCGTACGCGTGGTGGCCATGACACCCAGGATAGCCGGTTACTTGACAAGGTGAAATATCCAGGCGCATGGTTGTTTCACGTGATGAAGCTTTTTTGCTCCGGCCGAACGGCTTCCGCACCACCCTTTCCGCACTCCCTCCAGGTATCGAGGAGATCCGAGCCCATGTCTGCAGCTCTTCCCACGTCCGGTCGCGAATGGCACCTCGTGGCCCGTCCGCACGGCTGGCCGAAGGCCGAGGACTTCGCACTGCGTGAGGCTCCCGTCGCCGCACCCGCCGAGGGCCGGGTCCTCGTCCGCAACCTGCACTTCTCGGTCGACCCGTACATGCGCGGCCGGATGAACGACGTGAAGTCGTACACCCCGCCGTTCAAGCTGGACCACCCCATGGACGGTGGCGCGGTCGGCGAGGTCATCGCCTCCGCCGCCGAGGGCTTCGCGGTCGGCGACCACGTCCTGCACGGTCTCGGCTGGCGCGAGTACGCCGAGGTCCCCGCCAAGCACGCGGTGAAGGTCGACGCCTCCCTCGCCCCGCTCTCCGCCTACCTCGGTGTGCTCGGCATGACCGGACTCACCGCCTACGCGGGCCTGTTCGACGTGGCCTCCTTCAAGGAGGGCGACGCGGTCTTCGTCTCCGGCGCCGCCGGTGCGGTCGGCAGCCAGGTCGGCCAGATGGCGAAGCTCAAGGGCGCCTCGCGCGTCATCGGCTCCGCGGGCTCCGACGAGAAGGTCAAGCTGCTCGTCGAGGAGTACGGCTTCGACGCCGCCTTCAACTACAAGAACGGCCCCGTGGCCGAGCAGTTGCGCGAAGCGGCCCCCGACGGCATCGACGTCTACTTCGACAACGTCGGGGGTGAGCACCTCGAAGCCGCCATCTCCTCGTTCAACGTGCACGGCCGCGCGACGATCTGCGGCATGATCGCCCAGTACAACGCGACGGAGCCGACCCCCGGCCCGCGCAACCTCGCGCTCGTCATCGGCAAGCGGCTGCGGCTGCAGGGCATGCTCGTCAACGATCACACCGATCTCCAGGAGCAGTTCGTCCAGGAAGTGGCCGGCTGGCTGGCCTCGGGCGAGCTGAAGTACCGCGAGACGGTCGTCGAGGGCATCGAGAACGGCTTCGAGGCGTTCCTCGGACTGCTGCGCGGCGAGAACACCGGAAAGATGATCGTCTCCCTCGGCTGAACTGCCCGTCGGAGCAGGGGTTAGGCTCGTCCCAGGCCGTCGCGATCGTGGGCGCGAGTCGCGGCGCATCAGCAGGAGGAATCCTCAAGCATGAGCATTCAGGACATAGCCGTCGCGTACACCGCCGTCGCCACCGCTTCCGGCGGCCGTGACGGCCGGGTCTCCTCGGACGACGGCAAGCTCGACGTGGTCGTCAACCCGCCGAAGGAAATGGGCGGCAGCGGCGCCGGTACCAACCCGGAGCAGCTCTTCGCAGCCGGTTACAGTGCCTGCTTCCAGGGCGCGCTGGGCGTCGTGGCCCGCCAGGAGAAGGCCGACATCTCCGGCTCCACGGTGGCCGCCGCCGTCTCCATCGGCAAGACCGAGGCCGGTGGCTTCGGTCTGGAGGTCGCGATCACCGCGACCATCCCGAACGTCGACACGGAGACCGCGCAGGCACTCATCGAGAAGGCCCACCAGGTGTGCCCGTACTCGAACGCCACGCGCGGCAACATCAGGGTGGCGCTGTCGGTCGTCTGACCTCCCCCCGCCCGTACAAAACCGAGGGCCGTACCCCACGAGGGTGCGGCCCTCGGTTTTTGCGTTTCTATGTTCGATATCCCGGACATTGTTCGGGAATCCTGCGCTACCCATTGACGCGCAAGCGCTTCGATTTTACGGTCCGTTCGAAGTTACGAGCAGCATTCGATATTTCGAATAGTGAGGGCGGGGCATGGGACGACCTGGCCTGAATCGCAGGCAACTGATCACGGGGCTGGGCGGCGCGGCCGTGGCAGGCAGCTTCGGCTTCGCGGCGCTCGGTAGCGGTGCGGACGCCCTCGCGTCGAGCGCGGCCACCCGGGTCCGCTACTGGAACCTCTTCAGCGGCGGCGACGGCTACAACATGATCGCGATGCTCGACGCCTTCCGTGAGGAGCACCCCGGCATCGACGTGAAGGACTCGACCCTCCAGTGGGGCAGCCCCTTCTACACCAAGCTCGCCATGGCGGCGGCGGGCAACCGCGCACCGGACCTCGGCGTGATGCACCTCGGCCGCGTCACCGGGTTCTCCCCCGGCCGCCTCCTGGACCCCTGGGACGTCGGCCTGCTCGCCAAGTACGGCGTGAAGGAAGCCGACTTCAACCCCGCACTGTGGAAGCGCGCGGTCATCGACGGCAAGCTCTACGCCCTCCCGCTCGACATCCACGTACAGCTCTGCTTCTACCGCAAGGACGTACTCGGGAAGGCCGGCCTGCTCGGCGACGACGGACGGATGGTGCCGGTCACGTCGGCCGACGAGTGGTTCGACGTGCTCGCAAAGGCGAAGAAGGCCACGAAGAAGGGGCTGCAGACCATCGGTCTGTGGGCCAACGACCAGAACTTCCAGTGGTGGTTCTTCGTCGCCTTCTACACCCAGCTCGGCGGCACCTGGTTCGACGCCGCCAACTCCGACGTCACCTTCGACACCGACAAGGCCACCGAGGTCCTGGAGTTCATGCACCGGCACATCGCCGACGGCTACTCCGACCCCGGCTTCGCGGGTGGGGCCGGGGCCGAACAGTTCATCAACGGCTCCCCGTTCTGCTGGGAGGGCAACTGGTCGGTGCCGGTGTTCTCCGGGGCGAAGATCGAGTACGGCGCGACGCCGCTGCCGCCCGTCTTCGGCAAGCGTGCCACCCACGCCGAATCGCACTCCTTCGTCCTGCCGCACCAGTCCGGCCGCGGAGGCGACGCCAACGAGGCCGCCCACCAACTCGCCGCGTACGTAGTCAGACACGCCCAGCAGTGGGCCGCCGGCGGGCACATCCCCGCCTACACGCCGACCCTGTCCACCGACGCGTACAGGAGGCTCGAACCGCAGAACGAGTACGCCTCGGCGATGGACCACCAGGCAACCGAGCCGAAGGTGTGGTTCGCGGGCTCCACCGGCATCCTCGCCCAGCGCGTCGGGCCGATCGCCGCATCCTCCATGCTGGGCTCCGCCAAGCCGGAGGCCGCCGCCCGCCGCATGAAGAGCACGCTCACGGAACTCCTCGCCATGAAGAACCCCATGGACGGCAGAACCGCAGCGCAGGGAGGTGCGGCCGCATGACGACGACCAGCCCGCAGACCGTCCTCGCGCCCACCCGCACGAGGACCGCCGCCGACAGCGCCACGGTCCGCCGCAAGCAGGGCCTCCAGCACGGCGGCTGGTTCGTCGCCCCGTTCCTCGTCCTGTTCGCGCTCTTCGTGATCTGGCCGCTGCTGCGCGGCGTCTACCTCAGCTTCACGGACGCCAACATCTCCGGCGACGGCGCCGGCTTCATCGGCCTCGCCAACTACCGCGAGGCCCTGCACGACCAGCTGATGTGGGACGCGCTCGGCCACAGCGCCTACTTCACCCTGCTCGTCGTGCCGTGCATCACCGTGCTCGCCTTCCTCCTCGCGATGCTCGCCCACCACATCGAGCGCGGCCAGTGGCTGTGGCGGCTGTGCTTCTTCATCCCGTTCCTGCTGCCGTCGACCGTCGCCGGCAACCTGTGGCAGTGGCTGTTCAACCCCGGTTCGGGCATGGTCAATCACGTCTTCGGCCTCGAGACGCCATGGCTGACCGACACGTCGTACGCGATGCTCGCCATCGTCATCACCACCCTGTGGTGGACGGTCGGCTTCAGCTTCCTGCTCTACCTCGCGGCGCTCCAGGGCATCCCCGCCCACCTCTACGAGGCCGCCGAGCTGGACGGTGCGAACGCCTGGCACCGCATGGTCCACATCACCCTGCCCCTGCTGCGCAACATCACGGGTCTCGTGATCGCCCTGCAGATCCTCGCCTCGCTCCAGGTCTTCGACCAGGCCGTCGTGATGCAGGACTTCGGCCCGGGGCCCGAGGGAGCGACCCGCACCTTCGTGCAGTACACGCTCGAAGAGGGCTTCACCAGCTACCGCGTGGGCTATGCCTCCGCCATCTCCATCATCTTCTTCGTGATCATCGCCGCCGTCGCCCTCGCGCGGATGTGGCTGCTGCGCAACCGTGAGGAGGGCGGCCGATGACCACCGACGCCGCGCACACCCGTATCGAGTCCCCGACACGCACGCCCTGGTCGCCGAGCCAGATCGTGCTCACCCTCATCGGCGTCGCCGTCTCCGCCGTCTTCCTGGCACCGCTCGCCTGGGCCCTGTTCACCTCCCTCAAGTCCGAGACCGAGGCCGTCGAGGTGCCCACGCACTGGCTGCCCGACCACTGGACGGGCCAGGCGTGGAAGGCCCTCTTCGAGACCGGCAACATCACCAACTGGTTCGTGAACTCGCTCGTCGTCTCGGTGTGTGTGACCGCGGTGGTCCTTCTGGTGAGCGCACTCGCCGGATACGGCTTCGCCCGCACGGAGTTCAAGGGCAAGGCTTTCCTGATGGGCGTGGTGATGGCGGGCCTGATGGTCTCGCCCGCCGTCCTCGGCGTCCCGCTGTTCACCACGGTCCAGCAGATGGGGATGGTCGACACCTACTGGGGCATGATCCTGCCGCAGTGCGCGCCCGCCGCGATGGTCTACATCCTCTACAAGTTCTTCCAGGGCATCCCGAGGGAGCTGGAGGAGGCCGCGTACATCGACGGCGCCGGCCGCTGGCGGGTGTTCTTCACCATCATCGTGCCGCTGTCCCGCCCCTCGCTCTCCGCGGTCGGCATCTTCACCTTCATCGCGTCCTGGAACAACTTCCTGTGGCCGTACATGGTGACCAACAACCCCGACCTCATGACCATGCCGAACGGCATCGCGACCGTCATGAACTCCTACGGCATCCAGTGGGCCCAGCTCATGGCCGGAGGGCTCATGGCCGGGCTGCCCCTGATCATCGTCTTCGTCTTCTTCCAGCGCCAGATCGTCAGCGGTGTCGCCCACACCGGCCTCGCAGGCCAGTGACCTGCACCTCTCACCCGTCAACGACCGAAACACCGAACACAGCGAGGAAGTCATGACCCGCACCGCCCGCTTCACCCTCGACCCGGCGTTCACCGTCGGCGATGTCGACCCCCGCCTCTTCGGCTCGTTCGTGGAACACCTCGGCCGCTGCGTCTACGACGGCATATACGAGCCCGGCCACCCCTCGGCCGACGAGGCCGGGCTGCGCACCGACGTCCTGGAACTGATCCGCGAGCTCGGCGTCACCGCCATCCGCTACCCCGGCGGCAACTTCGTCTCCGGCTACCGCTGGGAGGACAGCGTCGGCCCCGCCGACGAACGGCCGCGCCGCCTCGACCTCGCCTGGCGCTCCACCGAGACGAACCGCTTCGGCCTCTCCGAGTTCATCGCCTTCTGCAAGAAGATCGGCCCGCAGGCCGAGCCCATGATGGCCGTCAACCTCGGCACCCGGGGCGTCCAGGAGGCCATCGAGCTCCAGGAGTACGCCAACCACCCGGCCGGCACCGAACTCTCCGAGCGCCGCATCGCGCACGGCGACAAGGATCCCTTCGGCATCAGGCTGTGGTGCCTGGGCAACGAGATGGACGGTCCCTGGCAGACCGGTCACAAGACCGCCGAGGAGTACGGCCGGATCGCCGCCGAGACGGCCCGCGCGATGCGGCAGATCGACCCGTCCGTCGAACTCGTCGCCTGTGGCTCCTCGGGCCGGTCCATGTCCACGTTCGCCGCGTGGGAGGCGACGGTCCTCGCCGAGACGTACGACCTCGTCGACTACGTCTCGCTGCACGCCTACTACGAGGAGACCGGCGGCGACCGCGACTCGTTCCTGGCCTCCGCGGTGGACATGGAGTCCTTCATCGAGGACGTCGTCGCCACCTGCGACCACGTCGGAGCGAGGCTGAAGTCCACGAAGAGGATCAACCTCTCGTTCGACGAGTGGAACGTCTGGTACATGGCCCGCAGCCAGCAGGACGCCGAGGAGAACCCCCTCGACTGGCCCGAGGCACCCCGCCTGCTGGAGGACAACTACTCCGTCACCGACGCCGTCGTCTTCGGCACCCTGCTCATCGCCCTGCTCCGCCACGCCGACCGCGTGACCGTGGCCTGCCTGGCCCAGTTGGTCAACGTGATCGCCCCGATCATGACCGAGCCCGGCGGGCCGGCCTGGCGGCAGACCACGTTCTTCCCGTTCGCCCAGGCCGCACGGCACGGCCGGGGCCAGGTCCTGGACGTACGGGTGGACTCGCCCACGTACACGACGGCCAAGTACGGCGACACGGATCTGCTGCACGCCACCGCCGTCCGCGACCCGGAGACCGGAGCCGTCACCGTCTTCGCGGTCAACCGCGGCCAGGAGACGCCCCTCCCGCTCGAAGTCGCCCTGCACGGCTTCGACCTGACGCAGATCACCGAGCACCAGGTCGTCGCCGACGCGGACCCGGACGCCCGCAACACCCTCACCGAGCCCGGGCGGGTCGCCCCGCACCCGGCGAAGGGCACGGTGCTCGACGGGGGAGTGCTGCGGGCGACGCTGGAGCCGATGTCCTGGAACATGATCCGTCTCGCCTGACGCCGGCTCGCGATGAGCGGGAGTGGGCGTCGAGCCGTCCGAGCACCTGTCCGCCCGTCGAGGCCGAAGTCGCCTCTTGCCGCCGGGTGATCATCTAGAGCATGGCCCGGGTTGTGTCGTTCTCGGAGTCGATTCCGTGAACCTCGGTGCCGTCGAAGGTGACGGGATCGGCGCTGCGGGCGAACATGGCCTGTTCGTACGTGGTGAGCGCGGCCTCGACGTCGCCGGGGCGCGCGGCGAGGGCCTTGCCGAACCCGGCACCGTCGAGCATGGCAAGGTCGGCGCCTTCGCCGTCGGGGCTGCGACAGGGGACCGGCGGCTCCCGACGGATGACCGACGCCCGGCGAAGAGCCCGCCCCGGCCCCGTTACGCTGGCGGCATGCGTGATCTCGGGGCGGGCCTCGGCCATCTGATCAAAGGGCAGCGCTGGGTCGTCCGGCACGGCAGATGGTTCGGCCTCGGGCTGCTGCCCGGCCTGATCACCCTCGTCCTGTACGCGGGCGCCCTCGTCGGCCTCGGCTACGGGGCCGACGACCTGGCGGGGTGGGCGACCCCGTTCGCCGACGACTGGTCCTCGCCCTGGCTCGGTCTGCTCCGCAACACCCTGACCGTGCTGGTCTTCGCCTTCGGCCTCTTCCTCGCCGTCATCACGTTCACGGCCGTGACCCTGCTCGTCGGGCAGCCCTTCTACGAGTCGCTCTCCGAGGAGGTGGACCGGGCCGAGGGAGGCAAGGCTCCCCAGTCCGGTCTGCCGTTCTGGCGGGAGCTGTGGATCTCCGCCCGCGACAGCGTGCGCATTCTGGTGCGTGTCGCGCTGTACGCCGTCCTGCTCTTCGCCTTCGGTTTCGTCCCGGTCGCCGGCCAGACCGTCGTCCCGCTCATCGGCTTCTGCGTCACGGGGTACTTCCTCGCCGAGGAACTCACGGCTGTCGCGCTCCAGCGGCGCGGCATGGTGCTGAAGGACCGGCTCGCCCTGCTCCGCAGCCGCCGACTGCTGATTCTGGGCTTCGGCGTCCCGCTGGGACTCGCCTTCCTGATCCCCTTCGTCGCCGTCTTCCTGATGCCGGGGGCCGTCGCGGGGGCGACTCTGCTGGCGCGCGACCTGGTGGGGGACGACGGCGACGCGGTGGGCGCGGGGGCGGCGCCGCCCCCGTAGCCCGGAGCGGGTCAGCTCCCGTGCACCTCCAGGGCCGTTCGGACAGCCGACTCCAACGCCCCCTCGATCCAGGCGGGCTTGACGGACGTGTGGCAGCCCGCGAAGTGCAACGGCCCCTCGACCGAGCGCACGTCGGCGAGCAGTTCGGTGTGCTGGCCGGGCAGCAGGACGGCGGCCTCGCCGTACGCGTACGGGTCGCGCATCCACGACTGGGTGGCGCCGGCGCCCGTGTAGAAGACCTCGATGCGCTGCCCGTACACGTCCTGGACCCCGCCCAGGGCGTGCGGGTAGCGCTCGTCGTCGTCCAGAGAGTCCCACTTCAGGGCGTCGTCGGCCCAGCTGTACGAGGCGAGGAGGACCCCGCCGCGGCTGCCGGCGACCGGGTGCGAGGGCTGGTACATGAAACGGTTCGCGTTGTCGGTGACCGATCCGCCGCCGATGACATGGGCCGCCTCGGGCTGGTTGCGGGCGGTCGCGCGATACGCCGCGTAGTGCACGCGCTGGTTGGGCGGGAGGTGACCGGGCGGCACGGAGGGGTGTGCGCCCAGCAGCGAGCCGTCCGCCGGAGCCTTCCCGAGCCGGTACGCGTCGTACAGGCCGGGCCGGACCCGCTCCAGCTCCTCCTTCCAGTCCTTCTCCTCGAACTCCCACCAGCGACGGCTGAATTCGAGCAGGACCTTGGTGGCCACGTCGTAGTGGACCTCGGTGACGGCCCGCCGCTTGCCGTACGAGAGCGCGGGCGTGACCGGGATGTGCCGGAGGCCGGAGAACGGCACGGTGACGATGGCACGGTCGCCGGTGAAGGTCTCCCGCACGACCTTGCCGTCGCGGCCCTCCGACACCGTCTCGACGCGGACGCCGTCCTCCCCGTGGCTGATCCGGGCGGCGCGGCGGTCCAGCCGCACCAGGTCCTCGACCCGCGCGTACATGGCGTCGGCCAGGGTCGCCGTACCGTCGGGGAGCTCGTAGAAGGCGGTGTCCGGGCTGATCAGGGAGGCACCGATGAAGCTGTGCACGAAGGCGAGGGGGAGCCGCGAGGTGAGGTTCTCGACGGTGCCGATGAGGTCGATGGTGCGCTCGTCGAGCCCGGCCGCCTCGGTCAGGAAGCGGAACATGGACCAGTGCCCGTACCGCTGGATGACCCGGGCCCACCCCCGGACGAGCTCCGAGCCCTCCTTGCCCTCGAACTCCTTGCGTACGGGGGCGAAGGCCTCCCGCACGATGGCCGAGGCGGTCTTGTCCTCGAACGCGGCGGGGACCCCGAAGGAGCGGTTGACCGCCTGCGGCCTCCTCGCGTAGTCAGCCTTGCGGATCCGGATGCCGTTGACGTGGAGCCAGGTGTGGTTGACGGGCTTGCCGTCGGCGTCGACGTCGACGAGATGGAAACGGCGGCGCTTCAGCTCGAAGCCGTCCATGAGCCCGGTGACGAGCGGGTGGCTCTCGGGGATCCGCATCGCCCCGGCCTCGGCGTACTGCTTCGGGTCGGCGAAGGGCGATTTCGCGTTCTCGTGGCCGCCGTTGCGGAAGGTCTTGATCCGGCCGCCGACCCGGTTGCCGTTGGCCTCGATCACGGTGACCGTGTGCCCGGCCTCGCGCAGCAGGTGGGCGGCGGTGAGCCCGGCCGGGCCCGCACCGATGACCAGCACCTTCTTGGGGCTCCTGCCACTGCGCGGCAGACCCTTGGAGAGCAGGACGTCGCGGTAGTGCGGCACCAGCGACCTGTCCTGTTCGTCGTGCACGAGGACGGCCCGGGCAACGGTCAGGCAGGCGTCCCAGTCGGAGCCGGGGGCGGCGAGGGGGGCGGCGGGCGCCGCGAGGGGGGCGGACGCGGCCGCGTCGGCCGGGGTCGCGGCGGTCGTGGCCAGGGCAGCGGCACCTGCGGCGGCGCCCGTGAGCAGGGTGCGCCTGGAGGGCAGGCCGGAAGTCGGTTCGGCAGGCTTGGAAGTCATGCCGTCACCCTGGGGGGCGCGGAAAGGGGCGCACTGACCGAACGCGCGTAGACCGCCGGAGATCACTCCCAGGTGCCGCTTAACGATCTTGTATTATCGGCGTTCCCGCAGGTCAGATCGGGTCCTCCTGAGGTCCGCCTCAGCGCGCCGAGAAGCCGTACACCGTCGTCGACACGTACTCCCCGCCCGGCCTCAGCACCGTGCTCGGGAACTCCGGCCGGTTCGGCGAGTCCGGGAAGTGCTGGGTCTCCAGGGCGATCCCGGCGCACGGCCCGAACGGCCGCCCGTCGAAGTGGTCCGCCGTGTACAGCTGCATGCCGGGCTCGGTCGTCGTGACGGTCAGGACGCGTCCCGACACGTCGTCGTACAACTCGGCGACCGGGCCCGTCACGCCCTCGTCCAGCACGAAGTTGTGGTCGTACTCCTTGGAGACCGGCCGCGCCTCCCGGAAGTCGAACCGGGTGCCCTCGACCGGCAGGAACTCACCCGTCGGCAGCGACTCCGCGTCCGCCGGGGTGATCCGTCCGGCCGCGATCCGCAACCGCTGGCCCAGCGCGCTGCCGGAGTCGGCGCCCGCCAGGTTCCAGTACGTGTGGTTCGTCAGGTTCACCACGGTCGGCGCGTCCGTCGTCGCCCGGTACGCGATCCGCAGGGCCCCGTCCTCGTCCAGCGTGTAGGCCACCGAGAGCTCCAGCCGCCCGGGAAAGCCCTCCTCGCCGTCCGCCGCGACCAGGGAGAGCTCCACCCCGTCGGTGATCTCGTGTGCGCCCCACACGCGCTTGTCGAAGCCGACGGCCCCGCCGTGCACATGGTTGCGGCCCTCGTTGCGCGTGACGTGATGCGTCCGCCCGTCGAGAACGAACTCCGCGCCGCCGATCCGGTTCGCATACCGCCCGACCAGCGCGCCGAAGTACGGCCCGGTGTACTGCTGGTACGAGGCGAGGTCCGGCAGCCCGAGCGCCACCCCGGCCCGCACGCCGTCCCGGTCCGGCACCTCGACCGACTGCACGACGGCGCCGTACGTCAGCACCCGCACCCGCGTACCGCCGCGCTCCAGCGTCCAACGGTCCACGGGGGTGCCGTCCCCGAGGGTGCCGAAGTGTTCCGTGCGCGTCGCCGTGTTCGAACCCGTGTCCATGATCGCGAACTTTAGCCCGGAGGCCGCGCCGCCGTGACATTGCGGTAGGCGATCTCGGCCAGCCGGGCCTGCCCGTTGCGCCCCGGATGGAACCAGTCCCACTGGCTGAGCTGCTTGCCGGTGAACCGGTAGTCGAACACCGCCCCGCCGTCGTAACGGCAGCGCCGGTCCTTCGCGCACACCTCGCGCAGCACCTCGTTGTACGCGACGACACGGTCCTGCACCGCCGAGCGCCTGGCCACCGCCGAGGCACCCATGTTGTCCGCGTCCCCGAGCATCGACTTGCAGATGCCCAGCTTCCAGATCTGCTTGCCCAGCTGGTTGCCCCGGCCCGTCGACCAGAGCCGCTTGAGGTCCGGCACGCTCGACACGTACACCTGCGCCTTCGGTGCCGTGCCACGCAGCTGACGCATCGACGCCTCGAACGACGCCCGGAAGTCCGCCAGCGGCGTCATGGCCCGCACCGAGTCCCGGCAGGCGTCGTTCGCGCCGATCATCACGGTCACCAGATCGGGGTCGTCCCGCGCGGCCAGTGCCATCTGCTCCGGCAGCTGGGCGATCCTGGCCCCCGTCTCGGCGTGGTTCCAACTGTGGGCGGCCGCGCCGGAGGCCCCGAGGAGGCGTACCGCCAGGCTGTGCACCGAACGGTCCGTGCCGGTCGCCCAGGAGGCCTCGGGGCAGTCGGCCAGCACCGAACAGGCGTCGAAGCCGCGGGTGATGGAATCCCCGACCGCGGCAACCGACTCCGGGCTGCGGTCCCAGACCGGCGCGGCCGCCGGCCGGCGCCCCCCGTCGGCCTTCGCACCCTTCGTCGTCCCGTCGGCCCCGGAGTCACAGCCCGTCAGGACGGCAGTGCCGAGGAACGACACAGCGGCAAGCGCGGCCAGCGTGGTGCGCGAGCGGTGCCGTACGGAGCGATCCGGCATGTCCTCGTCCCCTCCTGTCCCATGCCTCCGGCACACCTGTGCGGCACCGGTCGGCGGGCCCGCGCGCCCTGCCGGGTGAAGCTGAGCGAATCATGGGCCCAGGACCGACGGTACGTCACACCTCGGGCGCCGCCGCACGGTAGCTTTTCCACGTCGAACCAGTGGCTCTTCCGGCTGCCCGGCTCCACTCGGGTGGCCCTCGAACATCACATCACGTCACATACCCTCCCTTCTTCGGACATTAACTCCCGATACTGTTTACTGATGACAGCTTCGGGAAGTCGGCCGACAAGCGGTGGTACGGGCGCGAGGCCGCTGGGGAAGGCGAACCTCGTCCCACACTGGAGGTCCCCGTGACGACACGTGGAGTCCTGTACGTCCACTCAGCCCCGCGCGCGCTCTGCCCTCATGTCGAATGGGCGGTGGGGGGCGTACTGGGCGTGCGGGTCCAGCTCGACTGGATCAGACAGCCGGCCGCCCCCGGCACCTGGCGTTCCGAATTCTCCTGGCAGGCCCGCCCGGGCACGGCGTCGAAGCTGGCCTCCGCGCTGCGCGGCTGGGATCTGCTGCGCTTCGAGGTGACCGCGGAGCCCTCCCCGACCGCGGAGGGCGAGCGCTACAGCTCCACGCCCGAGCTCGGCATCTTCCACGCCGTCACCGGTATGCACGGCGACATCCTGGTCCCCGAGGACCGGCTGCGGGCCGCGCTGGCGCGCTCGCTGAGCGGTGAGACGGACCTGGAGGGCGAGGTCGCCAAGCTCCTGGGCAAGCCGTGGGACGACGAACTGGAGTCCTTCCGCCACGCCGGCGAGGGCGCGCCGGTGCGGTGGCTGCACCAGGTGGTGTGAGCCGGGGCTCCGCCCCGGACCCCGCTCCTCAATCGCCGGAGGGGCTTGAAAGCAAGCGTGAAGCCCGCCCCCTCGCGAGAGGGAGACGGGCTTCACGCGTACAGGCGCAAAAGATCACACGCTACGGAACGCCAGCACCACGTTGTGGCCGCCGAAGCCGAACGAGTTGTTGATCGCCGCGATCGGCCCCTCCGGCAGCGGGCGGGGCTCATCGCGCACGATGTCCGCCTCGACCGCCTCGTCGAGGTGGTCGACGTTGATGGTCGGCGGAGCCATCCGGTGGTGCAGGGCCAGCACCGTCGCCACGGTCTCGATCCCGCCCGCGCCACCGAGCAGGTGACCCGTCATCGACTTCGTCGCCGAGATCGCCACGTGGTCCAGGTCGTCGCCCAGGACCTTGCGCAGTGCCTTCAGCTCAGCGATGTCGCCCTGCGGCGTGGACGTCGCGTGGGCATTGAGGTGCACGACCTCGGACGGCTTGAGGTCCGTCTGGTCCAGCAGGTTCTGCATCGCCGTGGCGATACCGCGCCCGGTCGGCTCGGGCTGGGCGATGTGGTGGGCGTCCGCGGACAGCCCCTGCCCCAGCACCTCGCAGTAGACCCGGGCGCCACGTGCGGCGGCGTGCTCGGCGGACTCCAGCACGACGACACCGGCACCCTCGCCGAGCACGAAGCCGTCGCGGCCCGTGTCGTACGGACGCGAGGCCTTCTCGGGCTCGTCGTTGCTCTTGGACATCGCCATCATGTTGGCGAACGCGGCGATCGGCAGCGGGTGGATCGCAGCCTCGGTGCCACCGGCGAGGACCACGTCGGCACGGCCGGTGCGGATCATCTCGACGGCGTACCCGATGGCCTCGGCACCCGACGCACAGGCGGAGACCGGGGTGTGGACGCCCGCCTGGGCGTTCACCTCGATCCCGACGTTGGCGGCCGGGCCGTTCGGCATGAGCATGGGCACGGTGTGCGGGGAGACGCGGCGTACGCCCTTCTCCTTCAGCACGTCGTACTGGTCGAGCAGGGTGATCACGCCGCCGATGCCGGAGGCGATGACCGAACCCAGCCGCTCGGGCCGGATCTTCTCGTCCTCACCGGCAGGGCCGGTGAAGCCCGCGTCCGCCCACGCCTCACGGGCCGCGATCAGCGCGAACTGCGCCGAGCGGTCCAGCTTGCGGGCGAGCGGGCGGGGCAGGACGTCGCCCGGGTCGACGGCCGCGAGGGCCGCGATCCGGACAGGCAGTTCGGCGAAACGTTCGTCCTCGAGAGGCTTGACGCCGGAACGGCCGGCCATCAGACCTTCCCAGGTCGATGCGGAATCGCCACCCAGCGGAGTGGTTGCGCCGATACCGGTGACGACCACGGTGCGATTGGTCGAGCTCACTGGAAAATCTTCTCCACGTGTAGAGGGTCGTGAATCAGCGGCGCCACCGCCGGGTGGCGACACAGCTGGGCTGGGATCAGCCCTGGTGCTTGAGGATGTAGTCGGCGGCGTCGCCGACCGTCTTGAGGTTCTTGACGTCCTCGTCGGGGATCTTGACGTCGAAGCGCTCCTCGGCGGCGACGACGACCTCGACCATGGACAGCGAGTCGACGTCCAGGTCGTCGGTGAAGGACTTGTCCAGCTCGACGTCCTCGACCGGGATACCGGCGATCTCGTTGACGATCTCGGCGAGACCCTTGACGATCTCTTCCTGCGTGGCGGCCATGTCGGCGCTCCTTCGGTGTATATCTGCTGGGTTCGGGCGTCCGGGCGAAAAGACCCGGTGTGCCTAGGGGAGGGTAACGACCGTCGCGGCGTAGACGAGACCCGCCCCGAAGCCGATGACGAGCGCGGTGTCGCCGCTCTTCGCCTGACCGGTCGCCAGGAGCCGCTCCATTGCGAGCGGAATCGAGGCGGCGGAGGTGTTGCCGGTGGTCTCCACGTCACGGGCGACCGTGACGTGCTCCGGCAGCTTCAGGGTCTTCACCATCGAGTCGATGATCCGCATGTTGGCCTGGTGCGGGATGAAGACGTCCAGGTCTTCCGGGGAGATCCCGGCCGCGTCCAGCGCCTGCTGGGCGACCTTCGCCATCTCGAAGACGGCCCAGCGGAAGACCGCCTGGCCCTCCTGCGTGATGGCGGGGAACTTCTCCGGACGGTCGGCGTGGAAGGTGTCCCACGCCACGGTCTGCTTGATCGTCTCGGACTTGTCGCCCTCGGAGCCCCAGACCGTCGGGCCTATGGCGGGCACCTTGGAGGGGCCGACGATGACCGCACCGGCGCCGTCGCCGAACAGGAACGCCGTCGCGCGGTCGCTCAGGTCGGTGAGGTCGCTCAGCCGCTCCACGCCGATGACGAGCACGTACTGGGCCGAGCCCTCGACGATCATGCCCTTGGCGAGCGTGAGGCCGTAGCCGAAGCCCGCGCAACCGGCCGAGATGTCGAAGGCGGCGGGCTTGCCCGCGCCGACCTTGTGGGCGATCTCGGTCGCGATGGCCGGGGTCTGCTTGAAGTGGGAGACGGTCGAGACGATGACCGCGCCGATCTGCTCCGGCGTGATTCCGGCGTCGGCGATGGCCTTGCCGGAAGCCTCGACGGACATCGCGGCCACGGTCTCCTGCTCGGAGGCCCAGTGGCGGGTGGCGATGCCGGACCGGGAGCGGATCCACTCGTCGGACGAGTCGATCGTCTCGAGGATCACCTCGTTGGGCACGACACGGGTCGGGCGGTAGCCGCCCACACCCATGATCCGTGCGTACGGGGCGCCCTGGCTGGGCTTGATCTTCGACATGCTCTCGGGCTCCTTAGGCGCCTGCGTGCTCAGCGATGAGCGCGCGGGCCGCGTCGAGGTCGTCGGGGGTCTTGAGCGCGAGGGTCTGCACGCCGGGCAGCGCGCGCTTGGCCAGACCGGTCAGCGTGCCACCGGGGCACGCCTCGACGATCGCGGTGACGCCCAGGGCCTTGAACGTCTCCATGCACAGGTCCCAGCGGACCGGGTTGGCGACCTGGCCGACCAGCCGGGAGATGACCTCCGCGCCGGTGGCGACGGTCTGCCCGTCGGCGTTCGAGACATATGTCACGGCCGGGTCCGAGACCTCCAGGGCCGTGGCGGCCTCACGGAGACGCTCGACCGCGGGAGCCATGTGGTGCGTGTGGAACGCGCCGGCCACCTTGAGCGGGACCACCCGGCGCACGCCCTCGGGCATGTCCTCGGCGAGCGCGGCGATCTGCGCGGCGGTGCCGGCGGCGACGATCTGGCCGCCCCCGTTGACGTTCGCCGGCGTCAGGCCGAGCTTCTCCAGGTGGGCGACGGTGACCTCGGGGTCACCGCCGAGCAGCGCGGCCATACCGGTCTCGGTGACCGCCGCGGCCTCGGCCATGCCGAGCCCCCGGGTACGTACGAAACGCAGCGCCGCCTCGTCGCCGATGACCCCGGCGAGGGCGGCTGCGGTGATTTCACCCACGCTGTGACCTGCGACGACAGCCGGTGAGGCGTCGAGCGCGGCAGCGGAGAGCAGACCGGCGGCGACCAGCAGCGGCTGAGCCACCGCGGTGTCGCGGATCTCCTCCGCGTCGGCCTTGGTGCCGTAGTGGGCAAGGTCGAGCCCGATGGCGTCGGACCAGGCCGCGATGCGGTCGGTGGCACCGGGGAGGTCGAGCCAGGGAGTCAGGAAGCCGGGCGTCTGAGCGCCTTGGCCGGGAGCGACGAGTACGAGCACCCTCACACTCTCTCTTGTGAACGGTACGGAACGCCCGTGGGGACAGGGACGAAGAACCGTAGGGGGAATTGTTGATGTCCGACAAAAGTCTAGGACTGGAGATCCCTGTCGGCCAGACGCCCCAGAATCAGGGCGATCCGCAGAGTGAAAGCCGAACGGACATCGGAGGGAGACCATCCGGTGACGTCTGTCACACGTCGGAGCCGGTAGCGCACGGTGTTGGGGTGGACGAACAACATGCGGGCGGCGCCTTCGAGACTGCTCGCCTGTTCCAGATACACACTCAGCGTCTCCAGGAGGGCAGAACCTGCTTCTTCGAGCGGTCTGTAGATCTCCTCCACCAACTGGTCCCGCGCGGCCGGGTCGCCCGCCATCGCGCGCTCCGGCAGCAGATCGTCCGCGAGGACCGGCCGCGGGGCGTCCTGCCAGGCGCTGCACGCCTTGAGCCCGGCGGCCGCGGCCTGCGCGGACCGGGTGGCCGCCAGCAGGTCGGGAACCACGGGGCCGGCGACGACCGGCCCGGCCGCGTACGGGCCGATCAGGGCCTTCGCGACCTGCAGCGGATTGTCACTGCCGCCGGCGATCACGACCAGGCGGTTGCCCAGCACCCCGGTCAGGACCTGGAGCTTGGCGTGCCGGGCGGCCCGGCGGATCGCCTCCACGGTCAGCTCGCTGTCGCCGTCCGGAGCCGTACCGAGGAGCACGCACACATGCTCGGGCGAGTTCCAGCCGAGCGCGGCGGCACGGGACACGGCGCCCTCGTCGGCCTCCCCGGAGAGCACCGCGTTGACCACGAGCGATTCCAGGCGGGCGTCCCACGCCCCGCGGGCCTCGGCGGCCTGGGCGTACACCTGGGCGGTCGCGAAGGCGATCTCCCGCGCGTAGACGAGGAGCGCCTCGCGCAGCACCGATTCGTCGCCGGGCGCGGCGACTTCGTCGATAGCCGCCTCCATGACCTCGATGGTCGTCCGCACCATCTCGACGGTCTGCCGCAGCGTGATCGCCCGGGTCAGCTCGCGCGGAGCCGTACCGAAGACATCGGTCGAGATGGCCTGCGGGGTCTCCGGATGCCGGAACCACTCGGTGAACGCGGCGATACCGGCCTGGGCCACCAGGCCGATCCACGAACGGTTCTCCGGAGGCATCGCCCGATACCAAGGCAGCGACTCGTCCATGCGGGCGATCGCGTTCGCGGCCAGCCGGCCGGAGGACTGCTCCAGCCGCTTCAGGGTCGCGGCATGGAGATGGGCGGCGTTCGCAGCGGACTGCTCAGGATCGGGTCGGGGCACGGGGACAAGACTGCCCTATCCGGACGGGTGCCCGAAGGGGCGGGGCGCTCCGCGGGTCGTACCGCCGGGTAGCCGGGCGTGGGTGGCACGTCTGGGAGCGCCCGCAGGATCACGTGGTCCGGAGGGCGCTTCCATCGAGCAGCCCGTCCGGCCGGGCCGGGCTACCGTGGGGAGGTGATTTCCGTACGTCGCGCGGGCGACCGCTTCAGGGGCGGGGACGGGGCGGCCGGCATCGAGTCCCGGCACTCCTTCTCCTTCGGCGCCTTCTACGACCCCGACAACCTCCGTTTCGGCCCGATCCTGGCCTGCAACGAGGAGCGTCTCGCCCCGGGCGCCGGCTTCGAGGAGCACCCGCACAGCCACACCGAGATCGTCACCTGGGTCGTGGAGGGCGAGCTGACCCACCGCGATTCGGCCGGTCACGCCACCGTCGTACGGCCCGGGGACGTCCAGCACCTCAGCGCGGCGTCCGGTGTCCGGCACGTCGAACGCAATGATGGGGAAGCGCCGTTGACGTTCCTCCAGATGTGGCTCGCGCCCCTGGAGCCGGGCGGCGAACCCTCGTACACGACCGTCCCGGGCATCGCCGATTCCACCCCGTACGCCCTGCCGGAGGCCGGCGCGATGCTTCATGTGCGCCGGCTGTCCGACGGAGAGCGCACAGCGGTACCGGACGCGCCGCGGGTGTACGTGCACGTGGTGCGGGGCGGGGTGCGGATCGGTGACGAGGAACTGACGGCGGGCGACGAGGCCCGGATCAGCGGGGAGACGGGGCTCGCACTTGTCGCGGGCGGGGCGGCCGAGGTGCTGGTCTGGGAGCTGCCGGACTGAGGCGCCGATCCGTGGCGCCGGCAGGTGACTTCGGCCGTGGGGCCGGCCGCTCCCCGGACAGCACCCCCGCCGCCCCCTTCACCAGTCGAATCTCTCCATGTCCTCTTCGGTCGCCCCGCGACAGCCGGCGATCACGTCTCCCTCGAACTGCACGAGGTAGAAGCCCTCGTCGTCCGAGCCGCACTGCTTGCACCATTCCGGATAGCCAGGGACCTCGAACCGGCCCGGCCGAGGGGACCCCTTGGCCCGGTCCGACCATGTGATCGTGTCGCCGACGCGGAACCTGTTCAGGTACACGTCCCCGAAGTGGAACTGGATCACCAAGTCCTCCTGCGAACCGCACCGGGGGCATGGGGACGGTGCGGGGACGAAGAGCCGGTCGTACACACCCATTCTTCAGCACCTCTCGTTCGAACCCATGCGGTCGTGGCTGAGGACCGTCAAACGAACGCACGGCATTCACCGGCCGAGTTCAGTTGCGCCGCTGCCGCCGCCCTGCCTCGGACCGGCAAATGGCCAGTTGCGAGCGGGTGTAGAGGGCGTCCGGGTGGTCGGCGCCCAGTACGTGTACGCGGCCGGAAAGGGTCTGCTCCAGCAAATCGGCGGCTTGAGCATGTTCGCCCAGCTGGTGTAGGGCGTCCGCGAGATTGTTTCCGCTGGTCAAGGTATGCGGATGATTCGGGCCGAGGACGCGGGTGCGATCTGCGAACACTGCCCGGTGCAGCTCTGCGGCACGGGTCGGATCGCCCTGATGGTTGACCGTGGCGGCGAGGTTGTCGCGGCTGGTGAAGGTGAGGGGGTGATCGTGGCCCAGCACGCGGGTGCACTCGGCGATGTTCTGAGTGTGGAGCGTAGCTGCCGCAGTGTGGTCGCCGAGCTGGTCGAATGATTTGGCCAGGTTGTCGCGGCTGGTCAAGGTCAGGAGGTGATCGACTCCCAGGAGCCTGGTGCGGTCTGCGAGCACCATCGCGTGCAAGGAGGCGGCCTCGGCGTACTGACCGCGAAGTTGCAGGACGTATCCGACGTTGTTGCGGCTCGTGAGCGTATCGGGATGCTCCGGTCCCAACACCCGTATCCGATCCGCCAGATTCTGCCGGTGGATCCCTTCGGAGCGTTCGTACCTGCCGAGGCTGTGAAGACTGTTGGCGAAGTGGTTGCGGGCGGTGAAGGTGTCCGGGTGCTGGTCGCCGAGCAGTTCGACGCGGTGGTCGAGTACGGTCTGCCGCAGACTGAGCTGGAGGGCATAACTTCCCGCGTCGCCCAGTACATCCGCCAGTGTGTTGAGGGCGGTGCAGGCGTCCTCGGACGGGACGAGACCCGGGTGGTTGAGCAGAAGAGGCATATGCGGGGCGAGCAACCGTGCGGTGGTCCAGCCGCCCACGCCGACGGCGCGAAGGGCCGTCACCTCACCCCGCAGGGCGTTGACCGTCGCTTGCTCGAAGTCGTGGAGACGGTCTGGTTCATCGGTGGTCAGCGTGAGTACGGTGATCTCGCGGACGACGGGGTGGAGGGTGACACTGCCTCTTGCGCGAGACCCGGTTCCGGGCGCGTGCGGTTGGTCCGCCGGTACGCCGAGCAAGCCGTAGCGTTCCAGACCGGCCAGGGCCTGGTCCAGGGCGGCCTGGCCGACGGGTCGGCCGACTGCCGTCGTCAGAAGTTCCGGTGTGATGAGGGCCAGGGGCACCGGCGCCTCCGCGAACAGCGCCAGCTGGCGTAACAGCGGGCGGGCCAGCGGTACGCCTTCGCGGTCGAGTTGATCGAGTGAGACCTCCCAGGTACGCCGGACGGTGGACCTGGCCACGTTCGGATCCGTAGGGTGCGGGTTGTCAGCTCCTACCAAGGCGGTCAACTCCTCTTCCAGCGCGCTTCGGTACGCGGCGAAGTCACGGTGCCTGCTGGTGGATCCCGTCACATAGCGTCCGGCTGCCTGCAAGGCGAGGGGCAGCCCGCCGAGGCGGGAAGACAGCGCTTCAGCCTCCACCAGTGTGCCGCCATCTGGTGCACTGTCCAGCAGGACCGTGCCGCCCGCCGCCGCTGGTAGCGGCTCGAGTCGTATCAGCTCCGCGGCCTGTCCCCAAGTCGCGGATGCCGTATCCCGGCTGGTGACCACGAGCAGGCCCCGTCCGTAGGGACGGATCCAGCCGCGGTAGTCAGCGACACGCTCGCCCTCCGGACTGATCTGCTCAGCTTCGTCGGCGTTGTCGACGACCAGTAGCCATTTCCTTGTTCTGGAGAGTTGCCGCCATACGGCATCGGGCAGGTTGTCGTTGCCGGATTGCGCCGCGCTGACCGCACTGCGTGGCAGGCCGCAACCGACGGCCGCCTGGACGAAGTCGTCCGAGAAGGTTTCGGGGCCGCGCCAGCGAATCCAGAACACCGTGTACCCGTCCCGGCGGGCGTACTCGGCAAGTGCTGCCGCGAGCGTTGTCTTGCCCATGCCTCCTGCCGCACACACCACCGCGAACCGACCGTCGGGTCTCCTGAGCAGAGCCCTGAGCCGGGCGATTTCCCGGTCTCGGCCACGCACACGCTCAAGAACCACGTGCGGCGGATGCAGTGAACCGGGCCGGGCTCCGGATACCGGGCCTCCGCCGTCCTCGGCCGGCCCGTCCAGCCGGCGGCTCGCGGCCGCCAGCCCCGCGCTCAAGATGCCGAGGGCGCCGAACACCGTCCACACCACCCAGGGGCGGTCGGCCCATTCCGGTGCCTCCGCACCCGCACGCTCGGCCACGGTCCCCAGCACGACCGTGACAGAAGCCCCCAGACCGGCAACCGCGGCCCCCGCTCCCGCACGTGCTCGCACCGCTCGAATCCGTCGCATGAGCCGCCCCCCGAGAGCGCTGCACTGTCCGGACGACTCGGCGCATCCGTAGAGCGAACGGTTCCACGGCCCCGCCGACCTGTCGAGGCCTTGATGAGCGGGGCAGGTGGTCTCCAGGACCCATCATGACGGCGGACCCGAGGCCGCTGAAGGACGTTGGTTCAGTTTCGACCGGCGTCCCGGCGCCACATCGACCACATCGGCGGCCCGGACCGAAACGTCATCTCCTCGTGAACGGTGAAACCGTGCCGCCGGTAGAACGTCAGATTGCGGGAGTTGCTCGACTCCAGGAACACCGGCCGCCCGTCCGCATCCGCCCGCTTCAGCAGGCTGCCCAGCACCTGCGACCCGCGACCCGTACCGCGCGCGTCGGCGTGGGTGCCGATGTACTCCACGTACCAGTGCGCCGGCTCGGCCGGATGGCGATGCTCCAGGGCGAGCAACCGCTGTCCGGTCCGGGGCAGTTGGGCTCGCCCCGCGCGCAGCAGCGTGCCCGCGTTGCGCAGCAGGTAACTCACCGGGAGCTTCCACTGCCCCGGCTCCGCCCACACCGCGGCCACCGTACGGTCCTCGTCCGTCCACACCCGGCCCGCCGGAACCTGCTGGGCCAGGTGTGCGGTGAACAGGAGCCGTAGCCGACGGTCCCGGTCGTGCGGCATGAGCCACGACCACACGGGGTCCTCGGCGTAGGCGCTGGCGAGGACGGCGGCGAGGGCCGGGACGTCGGAGGCGGCGGCGCGGACTATGTCGGTCATGGCCGGGGAGAGTATCGGCCAATCGTCACTTCCGACTACCGGGGCGACGTTGCCGGTCAACCAGCCAACGGGGCACGAGTTTCGGCTATCACCGTGAAGCGTCTCGACCCGGCACCTGGGCCCGTGGAAATCTTCCGGTGCCTCAGGAATACGTCCTTGGTTCGCCCGCCGTTCGCTCCGGCGGCCTAGTTTTCGCAGGCACGCGCCGACGTCCCTCCCCTGAATCACTCCCCCCAGAGGTGCCCCTGATGACTCTCCAGACCATCGAGCCCCCATGTCTCGACAGCGAGAACAGCGAGAACAGCGAGAACAGCGAGAGCGGTGCAAGCCGTGTCAGTAATGACAGCCATGACAGCCATGAGTACGCCAACGAGTTCCGCATCACCCGGCGCCGGATGCTCCAGACGGCTGCGGTGTCCATCGGCGCCATCGCTGCCGGCCCGGTGGCCGGAGCGATCGGCGGGGCGCAGGCCAGTGCGGCCGAGTACGTCCTGCCCGAGGGCTTCAACGGTGACATGTCCGACTTGAAGCACGTGGTGATCCTGATGCAGGAGAACCGGTCCTTCGACCACTACCTCGGTCAGCTGCGCGGTGTGCGCGGCCATCACGACAAGCAGGTCCTGAGATTCCAGGACGGCACCGACGTCTTCCAGCAGCGTGACGCCACCGGTGCCATCGTGACGCCCGCCGTGTCGACCGCTACCTGGAGCGACAAGCACAACTTCTACGGTGCCAACGGCGGTCGGTGGGACACCTGGGTGAAGGACAAGGGCGACCACTGCATGTGGTACTACACGCCCGACTACATGCCGTGGATGTACTCGCTCGCCTCCCAGTACACCGTCTGCGACATGAACTTCTGTTCGCTGCACGGACCGACCATCCCGAACCGCTACTACCTGATGACCGGTTCGGGGGGCGGCGAGGTCACCAACGCCAAGCAGAACAACTACAGCCGCAGCTGGACAACGGTCCCCGAGCAGCTCCAGCAGGCCGGCATCGACTGGCGGGTCTACTCCGACAACAGCGGCAACGGTGTCGGCGGCAGCCTCCAGAACGGATTCATCGGCGAATACGGCTGCAACGTCACCAACAGCTTCAAGGCCTTCGACCCCCGCACGGCGGACGCCGCCGACCTCGAACCGGGCACCGGCAAGATCTGGAAGGCCAACTCCTTCGTCTACGAGGGCGCCACCACGCCCAACGACGACTCCGAGGCGAACCTGGACGCGGTGCTGCGCGACTTGATCGCCGCCTGCGAGCCGGGGGCCGAACACCCGCTTCCCGAGGTCTCCTGGGTGGTGATGCCCGCCGCGTGGAGCGAGCACCCGGGCTTCGACACGGTGCACGGCGAGCGCTACATGAACAAGATCCTCTCGACGCTCCAGAGCAACGAGGACATCTGGAACCACACCCTGGTGATCATCACCTACGACGAGAACGACGGAAAGTTCGACCACGTCCTGCCCCCGCGCCCGGAGGCGGGCACGCCCGGCGAGTTCTCCGGCACCACTCCGTACGGCTTCGGCCCCCGGGTGCCGATGCTGCTGGTCTCGCCCTGGACACGAGGCGGCTACGTCGCATCGGAGGTGTTCGACCACACCTCGACGGTGAAGTTCCTGGAGACCTGGGCTACCCACCTGGGCAAGCCGTTCACCTGCCCGAACATCACCGAGTGGCGCCGCTCCGTCGCCGGTGACCTGACCAGCGCCATCGACTTCGCACACCCGCGCCCGGGTCCGGTCGTCATCGCCGACCCGGTCACCGGGACCCCGCCGAAGCCCCCGCGCGACCGGATGGAGCCGCGCGGCCTCTCCTTCCACCCGCACGCCACCTTCACCGAGGACCGCTCCACCGGCACGGTGACCGCGTCCATGACGCTGGCGGGCGGCCCGGCGGGCAAGGCGGTGAGCCTCCAGGTGTTCCCGGACCAGTACCTCGCGTTCGACAACACGCCGTACACGGTGAGCGTGGCGACGCCGCGTTCGTACACGTGGGACACGAACGCGACCGACGGCAAGTACGCCTTCTCCGTCTACGGGCCCGACGGCTTCCTGCGCTCCTTCGCCGGGCAGGTGATTCCCGGGAGCGAGAGGGGGAAGCACATCGGAATTCCCCGCGTCGACGCGGAGTTGGTGAAGGGAAGGCACCCGGTGGTGGGGCTGCGGCTGCACAACGACGGTCGGCACCACGTGCGTTACACCCTGAAGGCCAACGACTACGTCGGCGGCACCCGGAAGTACACCGTCCCCGGCGGCCACTCCACCGTCGTGCACTGGCCCACCGAGCACGGCTACTACGACGTGGTACTCACCGCCGACACCGGGACCGGCTGGGCCCAGCGGTACGCGGGGCGGGTGGCGACGGTCTGAGGAGCGAGCCGGGCTCTCCGTACGGCCCTTGGGCGGTGACCACGGGCTGACGGGCCCGGTGTCGTCCAGCCGGCCGACCCGACAGGTCCCGGACCTCCCAGGGTCGGGACCTGTCACGCCCGGGGTGGCCTCGCGCGGGCTTGCGAAGGCGCATACGCGGTCATTGCTGCCCCGCCCCATCGACAGGGCAGCAATGAGGCCGGGAAGCCCGGCATACTGCTAACCGGCGAACTGCGGGTCCTTCGCCTGGTTGTAGATCTCCTTGCCGGATGCGTCGTAGGCATGCACGTAAGGGCTCGGGCCCGAATAGTGCCGGCCGGAGGTGTCGGCGGACAGGGCTGCCGCGTAGACGAACGCGCCCCCTGCCATGACCGCCGGGTACTGCTTGGGGTCGTCGCCGTAACTGATGGCGATCCTGGCGACGTTGGACGCGTGGTGCCCGGCGCCCAGCATGAGGTACTGGTCCTTGCCCGCGGGCGCACCGATGGAGTCGAAGTATGCGATCGTGCGACCGGTGCCCCACAAGCGGTTGTTGATGAACGTGGGCGGGGAGTCCGGGCTGTTGCCCTTGTCGCCCTTCGACTCGCACTGCACGTACTGGCCGGCGGAGTCGACGGCGACGACCACGCCGTCCCAGTCCTTCGACGCGATGGGAGTGCGGACCGCGATCACCGCGTGGTACCGCGACGCGTCCGGGCCCAGGCAGGAGGACAGGATCTTGGTGACGGCCCCCGCCGCGATCGGAGTCGTCTTCCCACTGGTGATGGAGAACGCGTCCTGGGCGGACGTCACGGGAGCCGAAGACGGTGCCGAACCGGCTCCGCCCGACGTGGAGCCGTGCGTGGTGCCCGAACTCGGTGACGCGGCGGCGCCCGTCGGGTTTCCGGCGGGACCGGCGAGAACCGGCTTGGCGTCCCCCACTCCGCTGAAGGCGGCCACGGCCGCGACGCTCAACGCCGCGACCCCGGCGGCTACACCCAGCGGCACCCCCCACCTGCGTGGCAGCGAAGCATGGTTGTCCTCGGGGTCGATCTTCATCAGTAGCTCCTCACGGGTCCGCCGGTGATTCGGCAGATCACGATCGGAAGGAGCCGCAGGAATGCCCTGCGTGTCATTCATCGTGCGACCTCCTTCGCGTTGACGGGGTTCCTGGAACTGGATGACGCCGCAACCGTCGCTCCGCCGACGAGATCGGTCCCCAGCCTCCGCCGCGCCCGGTGCAGTCGGGACTTCACGGTTCCGACCGCCACCTCGAGCGCCGCCGCGGCCGCCTGCTGATCCAGGCCCGACCACACGCAGAGCTCGACGACCTCGCGTTCATGGCGCGGCAGGCGAGCCAGCGCCCGGTGGATCTCCGACATACGACGCTCGTCGTCGACCATGACGGCGACGCGGTCCGCGTGGTCTCCCACGGACTCGTCGTGCGAGACGAGCCGGCGCAGCAGCGCCTCGGCCCGCCTCAGCCGCCGCCTGGTGTTCGACAGCAGGTGGTCGGCGATGCCCAACAACCACGGCAGGGCCGAGTCGCGGTCCAGCACCGTCTCCGATCGCCGACGCCAGGCATGCAAGAACACGGTCGACGTGAGGTCTTCAGCCTCGGACCAGTCGGCCGTCCGCCGGAACAGATGGTTGTAGACGGTCTTCCCATGGCGGTCGAAGATCCGACCGAACGCCTCCCGGTCGCCGTCGACGGCCCTCGCCCACAGCTCCCGGTCGGATATCCCTCCGACCGGTACGGCGGGATCAGCGTCGTTCAGTTCCATGCCCTGTACGTGTCCGGCACCCGGCCCGAGGTTCCCGCTGAGCCAAGTCAGTATTGACGGACGCGTAGGGCCCGGAGGTCCGCACCTAGGTGAACCCGGTCAGCTCACTTCTCGCAGAGGCTGTCCACGAAGCCCTGCCAGGCCCCGGCCCCGACGACGAGGACGGGCCCACCCGGGTTCTTGCTGTCACGGACGGGCACGGAGGCGGCGCAGCCGTCGGCCACCTCGACGCAGTCGCCGCCGGTGCTTCCGCTGTACGACGACTTCCGCCAGGCCGCGCCGCCGGTCACGGTGCACTCGACGCAGTCGCCGCCGGTGTTTCCGCTGTAGCTGGACTTACGCCACTGCGCGCTCTTCAGGCCGGGGCCGGTCTCCATAACGCTCCTCCATCACGCGGGCGATCAGGGCCGCCGAGTCCTCCACGGAGAGGGCGGCGGCCTGCAGGTGAGCGTAACGGAGCGAAGCCTCTCGGAGGGTGTCGGGGCTGGCGGTCATATGGCCGGAGATGAGGTCCTCGGTGTAGATGATGTCCGGGTCGTCTTCGAAGCGCAGAAGGTTGAACGTGCCGTCCAGGCTTGAGTGTTCACCGGCCGAGAAGGGCAGCACCTGGATGCGCATCCACCGGCTGGTGGTGAATTCCAACAACCGCATCAGTTGGGCACGCATGACCTCAGGGCCGCCGATCGGTCTGTGCAGCACGGCCTCGTCCAGGACGGCCCAGGCCAGCGGTGGCCGTTCGTGCACCAGGATGCGCTGGCGCTCCATCCGGGCCGCGAGCAGGGCCTCCAGATCGTCCGGCATGCCGGTGGCCAGCACCGCCCGTGCGTACTCCTCCGTCTGCAGCAGCCCGTAGACCAACTGTGCCTGGTACGTGGAGATGTATGTGGCGCGCGCCTCCATCTCCGCATACGGCTGGAACCAGGTCGGCAGTTGGCTGCGGAGGACCAGCCCCATCAGCCGCGAGAACACCCCGTCCGTCCCGAGCGCGGCGTCGACGCGTTCCGAGAAGTCGCGGGTGGGGACCTTCTTCGTCGTCTCGATCTGGCCGACCAGCGAGCCCGTGCAGAAGATGATGTCGCCCAACTGGGCCTGGTTCAGGCCGGCGGCCTCGCGCAGGCGGCGCAGTTCCCAGCCGTAGTAGTCCAGTGGGGAGGCGCTGGGGTCGAGCGACTGGATGTTGGCCACGGCAGGGACCTCCGGGGTGCAACGCCTCGCGGCGTTCGGTTCCGTTCGTAGCCGAGCGTAGTCGCGTGCTCGCAGTATGGTGACATGAATCACGTAACTGCTCCCCGGGCCGAGTCCGAAGAGCCGGTCTACCGCGCCGACTTCGCCATGAGCGAGCACTCGGCCCGGCATCTGCGGCGCATCCTGCGGCTCTACCTCACCGGGTGGGGCATGACGGAGGTAACCGACGCCGCGGAGCTCGCGCTCACCGAGCTGATCGCCAACGTGGTCCGGCACGTGCCCGGCCGCCGCTGCCAGGCCTTCCTCTTCCGGCTCCCGAGGGGCGAGGGTGTGCGCGTGGAAGTGGCGGACGGCTGTCCGGAGCTGCCCGTCGTGGTCGAGGGTGACGTGTCCTACGAGGGCGGGCGAGGGCTGCTCCTGGTGGAGGCCGTGACGGACAAGTGGGGCGTGGAGGTGCGACGCGACGGCGGCGGCAAGGCGGTGTGGTTCGAGTGTCTTGCCGCCGGCCCGTCGGCTACGCCCTCAGTTCCGCCAGCACCGCGTCCGTGAACGGCGTCCAGACCTCGGCCGCCCACGGGCCGAAGGCGCGGTCGGTGAGCGTGACGCAGGCCGCGCCCGCCGCCGGGTCGATCCACAGGAACGTGCCCGACTGGCCGAAGTGGCCGAAGGTCGCCGGGGAGGACGAAGCGCCGGTCCAGTGGGGCGACTTGTGGTCCCGGATCTCGAAGCCGAGGCCCCAGTCGTTGGGGTTCTGGTGACCGTAGCCCGGCAGTACGCCCTTCAGGCCGGGGTGGACGACGGTCTGCGCCTCCAGCATCGTGCGCGGGTCGAGCAGGCGCGGGGCCTGGACCTCGGCCGCGAACCGCACCAGGTCCTCGACCGTCGAGACGCCGTCGCGGGCGGGCGAGCCGTCCAGGGTCGTGGCCGTCATGCCCAGGGGCTCCAGTACCGCCTGGCGTACGTACTCCGGGAACGGGATGTCGGTGGCCTTGGCGATGTGGTCGCCGAGGACCTCGAAGCCCGCGTTGGAGTACAGCCGCCGGGTGCCGGGCGGGGCCGTGATCCGGTGCTCGTCGAACGCGAGACCGCTGGTGTGGGCGAGCAGGTGCCGGACCGTGGAACCCTCCGGACCCGCCGGTTCGTCGAGTTCGACCGCGCCCTCCTCGTACGCCACCAGCGCCGCGTAAGCCGCGAGGGGCTTGGTGACGGAGGCGAGCGGGAAGCGGTGCGCGGTCGGACCGTGCGTACCGACGACCGTCCCGTCCGCTCGTACGACGGCCGTCGCCGCGGTGGGGACGGGCCAGTTATCGATCATCGCCAGGCTCTGCATACGTACGAGACTAAGAGGTGATGCGGTGAGGTGCCGGGGGCGGGCCGGACCACGCGGCCCTCCGGGCCCATCGGGCCCACCGGATTCGAGAGCGATGCGGGCGCGGTCCCTCGCCCCCCGGGGCCGCCGGAGCGGGGGCGGGGCTCGCGCATCGCTCTCGTATCCGCGTCAGGAGACCGGGACGGCGGCACGCAGCGCCGCTTCGACCCGGCGGTTGCCCGTCATGGTCGCCGTGACGGCGGTCATGGCGAGGAGGAGGCCGGCGGCGGCGTAGAGCGGGGTGCGTACGTCGTACGTGGAGGCCAGCCAGCCGCCGAGGAAGGCGCCGAACGGGGCCGCGCACATGGCGAGCATGCGGGAGGTGGAGGCGACCCGGCCCATCAGGTGGGCCGGGACGATCGCCTGCCGGAGGGAGGGCCCGAGCACCATCGTGGCGCCCATGCCCGCCCCGCATACGGCGAGCGCGAGCCCGGCCACGTACGGATTCGGGGCGGCGGCAAGCCCCAGGATGGCAAGCCCCTCGACCGCGGCCGTGCAGGTCAGCGCGGTGCCGGTGCCGAGGCGTCGGCCGAGGAAGGAGGCGATGCCCGCGCCGAGCAGGCCGCCGGTGGCCTCCGCCGTGAGGAGGAGGCCGTAGCCGAAGGTGCCGATGCCGAGGCGGTCGTGCGCGAAGAGGGCGAGCACGGTCTCCACGGCGAGGAAGGCGACGTTGCCGACCGCCGGGCGGAGCGCGAGCCCGAGGAGCAGCTGATCCCGGAAGACGTACGACGCCCCGGCCCGCGCCTGTCGAAGCAGCGACTCGCGGGCCTGTGGCACAGGCCGGGGTGCGGCGGGCAGCGACCGTACGAGCAGTGCGGAGAGCGCGAACGACACCGCGTCGGCGAGCAGCGGAACCGCCCGCCCGAGCGCGAGCAACGCACTGCCCGCAGGTGGCCCGGCGAAGCCGGACGCGGCGGTCTGAGTGCCGCGCAGGCGGGAGTTGGCGCGCGCCAGGAGCACGGGGTCACGGCCGAGCAGGTCCGGCAGATAGGCCGTGGCAGCCGTGTCGAAGAAGAGTCCGCCGAGGCCGAGCAGGAAGGCCACGGCCGCGAGCAGCGGAATGCTCAGCACGTCGAGCACGGCCGCCGCCGCCGGTATCGCGAGCAGCACCGCACGAGCGGCGTCCGCGACCCACATGGTGCGCCTGCGGTCCCAGCGGTCGACCAGCGCACCGCCGAGCACCCCGAAGAGCAGCCATGGCAGCGTCCCTGCGGCTGTGACGACGGCGAGGGCCATCGGATCCCGCGTCAACGCCAACGCGAGCAGCGGCAGCGCGGCATGCGTCACCCCGTCGCCGAGCGAGGACACCGTCTGCGCGGTCCACAGCCGCCCGAACCCGGCAGGCAGCTCCTCCTTGATGTCCGTCATGCGGATGCACCCCCGGTCTGCTCGTGCGACGCCGGACGGAACAGCGCGAAGACGAACGACGCGTCCGGCAGCGACGGATCCGACAACTGCCGGTATTCGTCCGCCAGCGCATCCAGCCGCGCCCCCAGCTCCGCGAACTGCTCCTCGGTGAGCCGCAGATGCGCCATCCGTACATGACGCTCGGCCTCCGCGGGCGCCGCTTCCAGGTCGGCCACCGCGTGCCGCATCAGCGCGTCGGGCTGCCCGGTCCCGGAGTCCGGCAGCACGATCGACTGCGCGGCCATCGCGTAGTACCGCTCGGTGACGCCCCGGACCTTCCGGGTCCGCACCACCTTGACCAGGCCGGCCCGCTCGAGCAGTCGCACGTGATAGCTGGAACTCCCCTTCGCGAGGCCCACTCGCGCGGCGATCTGCGTAATCGTCGCCGGCTCGAAGCGGAGCACGGCCATGATCCGGTGGCGCGTGAGATTGGAGACGGCGCGCAACTGTTCGTCAGTGGTGACGTGAAAGGTCTCGGGGACATCATCGGCAGGCATGCGCCCAATGGTCAACGTTTCTTGACCATTGCGCAAGGGCTTTGCGTGCCCTTACGGGAACGCGCCACGAGGTCGGCGGTTGTGGCCGAAAAACGCAGTCGGTTCTGCTTGCTTAGAGTGCACTCAAGGGTTCTAGCGTGGAGGCATGACGGTGACGGAGACGGAGACCGGGACCACCCCGGCGGGATCGGCAGGAGTGGACACCTGTGCGTCGGCGCCCCCGGCCCACCCGCGCCCCGAGGGCCAGGACCGCTACACCATCAGCGAGGTGGCCGCCTTCACCGGCCTGAGTGCCCACACGCTGCGCTGGTACGAGCGGATCGGGCTGATGTCGCACGTCGACCGCTCGCACACGGGACAGCGTCGCTTCACCAACGCCGACCTGGACTGGCTCGCCTTCGTCGGCAAGCTCCGGCTGACCGGAATGCCCGTCGCCGACATGGTCCGTTACGCGGAACTGCTGCGCGAGGGCGAGCACACCTTCGAGGAGCGGAAGGAACTGCTGGAGGCGACCCGCCGCGACGTGCGGACGCGGATCGCGGAGCTCCACGACACCCTCGCCGTCCTCGACTACAAGATCGAGTTCTACGCAGGCGCCCAGCGGGCGCCGGAAAGGCCCAGTACCTGATGACTGACAACAAGATCGCCACCGCGGAGCTCGGCAACGGCGGCCCGCTGGTCGGCGTCCAGGGGCTCGGCTGCATGGGCATGAGCGAGTTCTACGGCGACACGGACGAGGCGGCGGCACGCGAGACGCTTGAGACGGCTCTCTCGGCGGGCGTCACGCTCTTCGACACCGCCGACGTCTACGGCCTCGGCGCCAACGAGTCGTTCATCGCGCCCTTCGTGGGGGCCCACCGGGACGAGATCGTTCTCGCCACGAAGTTCGCCATCGAGCGGCGTGTGGACGACCCGCACTTCCGGGCCGTGAACAACGACCCCGCCTACATCCGCGAGGCCGTCGAGAACAGCCTGCGACGGCTGAACACCGACGTCATCGACCTCTACTACATGCACCGCCGCGACCCCTCCGTACCGCTGGCGGAGTCCGTCGGCGCGATGGCCGAGCTGGTGCAGCAGGGCAAGGTCAAGCAGCTCGGGCTGAGCGAGGTGACCGGTGCGGAGCTGCGTGAGGCGCACGCCGTGCACCCGATCGCCGCTCTGCAGTCCGAGTGGTCGCTCTTCAGCCGGGACGTCGAGCGCAGCGCGGTACCCGCCGCCGTCGAGCTCGGTGTGACCCTGGTGCCCTACTCGCCGCTCGGGCGGGGCTTCCTGACCGGGGCGTTCGCGGACGCGGGCAAGGAGCTGGCGAAGAACGACTTCCGGCAGTTCCAGCCGCGCTTCACGGGCGACAACGCCAAGACGAACGCCGCGCTGCTGGAGCCAGTCCACAAGATCGCCGCCGCACACGGGGCGACCGCTGCCCAGGTGGCGCTCGCCTGGGTGCAGCAGCGGGCCCAGGTGCACGGGCTGACCGTGGTGCCGATCCCCGGCACCCGCAAGAGCAGCCGCCTGCTGGAGAACGTCGGCGCGACCCGGCTCACGCTGTCGGCCGAGGAGCTGGCGCTGCTGGAGCCGATCGCCGGTCAGGTGGCGGGGGACCGCTACCCGGACATGAGCTCGACGGCCACGGCCCGCGAGTAAGCCGCATCGCGGGTCCGGGTGCGCTCCCGGATCCGCCGGTCCGGGTACGCGACCCGGCCCGCTGATGCCGGCGGGGTGCGCTCCCGGATCCGCCGGTCCGGGCGCGCCCCGGCCCGCTCATGCCAGCGCGAACACGGCGAACCCCACCGCCAGCACTCCTGCCAGCGCGCGGCGGGCGTTCGCGGCCCGCGTTCCCGTCTGCCACGGCGCCTCGAACCTCCGCGCGTACCGGGCGATCAGCACCAGAAGGCCCGCGAACACCGGCATCCAGGCCGACCGGGCCAGGATCCAGCCGAGGGTGTCCGGACCGGTCGTCAGTCCCGGCACCTCACCCGCGAAGGACGCCGGGACGGCCGCGGCGAGCATCGCCGTCTGGTGCCAGCACAGGATCGTCATCGCCGACAGGTTGACCACGACGACCGGCGCCCACACCAGCGGCCTGCGCAGCAGCCGGCCGATCCGGTCGCGCAGCAGGATCGCCGCACCGCTCTGCGCGGCTCCCAGCGCGAGCACCAACAGTGACGGGGGATGCGAATTGGTGCGCGCCTCGCCCGGGACCCCGACCATCGATGCCGGGTAGTGGAAGAGCAGCAGCAGAGCGGCGAACAGCGCGCCACCGCCGACCAGCAGACACCGGGCGCCCCGCCGTCCGATCCGTCCCTCGCCCCAGGAGACGCCGAGCTGGTACGCGAAGAGCCAGCCGGGAAGGATGTTCAGGACGCTCAGCCAGGAGGGCATGGAGTCGCCGAGCGGCCCGTAGCGCAGCAGGTCGACGACGGCGACCGCGCCGAGCAGCGGGGCCGCCGCCCAGGCTCCGAGCCGCTTCGCCGTGCGGATGCAGTACGGCGTCAGCGCGGTGACCACCGCGTACACGCCGACGAACCAGAGCGGCTGGATCACCAGCGTCGACCCCGTCCGCAGCGTGTCGCCCGGCACCCCGAGCGCGTGCAGCACCGGGATCATCGCCGCCCAGACGGCCGTCACCCCGAGCACCGGCCGGCCGAGGCGGGCCATCCGGCCCCGCAGCCAGGCCCCCGTCGTGGACTTCCTCCGCCGGTACGAGAGCACCGAGGCGTACCCGCCGACGAGGAAGAAGACGCCCAGCATCTGGAGCACCCAGCTGAACGGGGCGAGCGCGCCGAAGGCCGAGAGCGGGCTGGCGTTGTGCAGGGCTCCGCCGTCGTCGAGCCGGAATCCGCCGAGCAGCCAGTGCCCGGTGGGTACGGCGAGCAGCGCCAGCGCGCGCAGCCCGTCCAGGGCGCGGTCGCGGTGGGCCGGGGTGCGGGCCTCGATACGGGAGGCGAGGGCGCGCAGGCTCATCGCAGGCCCCCTGCCGTCTCCGGGTACGTGCCGTCCGCGATCGCGGCGAAGGCGTGGAGGGATTCGGTGCCGGGCACGAAGTAGCCGGTGTGCCCGTGGGCGTCGGCTGCGGGCACCCGGCGGGCGCCGAACTCCGGGGACGCCGGGTCGGCGCCGTGGCCCAGCCCGGCGAACTCGACG
Source organism: Streptomyces sp. NPDC005761 (assembly GCF_040630635.1). Taxonomy (NCBI): domain Bacteria; kingdom Bacillati; phylum Actinomycetota; class Actinomycetes; order Kitasatosporales; family Streptomycetaceae; genus Streptomyces; species Streptomyces sp. NPDC005761. The sequence continues at coordinate 154,852 of NZ_JBEXXX010000005.1, forward strand.
TTCGGCACGTCGTCGATCCAGTCGTCGGGGTCCTTGGCGGCCCACACCCGGGCGTCGGTGTGCAGATCGCCGACGTCGTCGGCGCGCATCCCGGGCGAGCCGAGGACGACCAGGTCACCGGCGTGCAGCCGGGACGCGGCGAGGCCGCAGACGACGGAGCCGTAGCTGTGGCAGAACACCGTCGGCTCGGGCAGACCGATGGCGGCGAGCCCGTCCGTGAGGCGGGTCAGGCGGTCCGCGCCGGCCTCGGCGAGCGAGCCGGTCGCCGCGTCCACGCCGATGCCGACGGGCGTGGTGTACCCGGCCCAGGCGATCACCGCGCTGCCCGGACCGGACTCCGCGTACAGGGACCTGGCCATGCCGGCGGGCGTCCCGTACACATCGTTCGTACGGTCGAAGGTCCCGGCGTCGATGTCCGAGCCCGGGACCACGACGGACACGCGGTCAGCCGTGGTCAAGTCCCCGAAGACCTCGGCGACCTGGCCCCGGCCTCGCGGATCGAACGCGAGGATCCGGCGGTGCGGGTCCGCGGCGAGGCTGGCGTACCGGGGGTCGTGATCCGCCTTCAGGGCCAGGGCGTTGGCCCGGTAGCGGAGTTCGACGGGCGCGCCGTCGAGGTTCCCGACGACGAGGGGATGCCGTGCGATCAGGGACCGCTGGTCCTGCTCGTCCAACCCCGAGAAGAACCGCGCCACTTGGGCGGGCGTGTCCCGCGCAGGATCGGGCAGCTCCCGCCCCAGTACATCATCCGACCGCCAGGCCGCGATGCCGGGCGGCGGCCCCGTCAGCGCGTGCTGTGAGTTCCCCGACGCCCATCCGGCGGTCCCTGCCACGACGGTGGTTGCCAGGGCGACCGCGACCAAGGTCCTCGCATAGCGGCGCATCCGACCCTCCCTCTCCGGCTGAACCGGCTCCCGCACGCCGTTCGGCGCGACGGAGAGGAAGGTAGGAGGACGACGGGTGCGGGGGCGTCACACCGGAGGGCCAAGTGCGGGGTGATACCGGGGTAGGGGGTGTACGGGGCGCCGGCCCGAGGGCGGTGCGGGGGTTGCCCTCACCCCTCGCCCGGCACCACCAGCCCCGCCTCGTAGGCGAAGATCACCGCCTGGGCGCGGTCGCGCAGGTCCAGCTTGGCCAGCACCCGCCCGATGTGGGTCTTCACGGTCTGCTCCGCCAGCACCAGCCGCCCCGCGATCTCCTGGTTCGACAGCCCCCGCGCGATCAGCTCGAGCACCTCCGTCTCGCGCGGGGTCAGCCCGTTCAGCCGCAGCGCGGGCCCGCTGCGGGCGGCCCCGGAAGACCGCTGCCGGGCGAAGTCCGCGATCAGGCGCCGCGTCACGGACGGCGCCAGCAGCGCGTCGCCGGCCGCAACCACCCGGACAGCTGAGATCAGGTCCGCGGGCGGGGCGTCCTTCAGCAGGAATCCGGACGCTCCGGCGCGCAGCGCCTCGTACACGTAGTCGTCCACGTCGAACGTGGTGAGCATCAGCACCTTGGGGACGTGCACCACGCCCACGGGCGGGTTCAGGAGCTCGCGGGCCGCTGCCAGGCCGTCCTTCTCCGGCATCCGCACATCCATCAGGACCACGTCCGGATGGGTGTGGCGGCTGAGGTCGACGCCCTGCCGCCCGTCCGGCGCCTCACCGACCACGTCGATGTCGGCCTGCGCCGCCAGCAGCGCCGCGAATCCCGCCCGCACCATGGCCTGGTCGTCGACGATGATCACACGGATGGTCAAGAGTCCTCCGGATGCAGGGGCGGGGCGGAAGGGAGCGCGGGCGCCGAGGCCGGTGGCAGGGGGAGCCGTGCGGCCACCCGGAAGCCACCGTCCGGCAGGGGCCCGGTGTCCAGCGTCCCGCCGGTCAACCGTACGCGTTCGCGCATGCCGACCAGCCCGTGTCCCGTCCCCGCCGTCTCCACAGGAGTGCGCGGGGCCGGCGACGAACCCGTCGGTTCCGGCGCGTCGTTGACGACCAGCACCATCAGATGCGCACCGTCGGAGCTGACCGACACCCGGGTCCGGGCACCCGGCGCGTGCCGGACCACGTTCGCCAGGGCCTCCTGCACGATCCGGTACGCGGACAGGTCCACCGCGGGCGGCACGCCCTCCAGCCCGGCGGGCATGGACAGTTCGGCCGGCAGACCGGCCCGCACCGTCGCCTCCACCAGCTGCTGCACCCGGTCGAGCCCCGGCTGCGGCGCCCGCTCGCCCTCCGTGCCCTCGCTGCGCAGCACCACCAGCAGCCGCCGCATCTCCGTGAGGGACTCCCGCGCACTCGCGGCGATGGAACCGAACTCCTCGAGCGCCTCGTCGGACAGCCCCTCCAGCCGGTACGGGGCGGAGTCGGCCTGGACCGTGATCACCGACATGTGGTGCGCGACCACGTCATGGAGCTCGCGCGCGATCCTGGTCCGCTCCTCCAGCAGCGTGCGCTGCGCCCGCTCGGCCTCGCTGATGGTCTCCTGCTCGGCGAGCCGGCGCTGGGCGTCGCCCCGCTCCCGTACCGTCGCGCCGACGACCAGGACCACGGCGCTCAGGATGACCAGCAGGAGCGAGTTGTCGGTGCCGCGGTGGGGGGAGACCAGATACAGGACGAGTCCCGCGGTGCCGGTCGCCAGCCAGACGCCGACCAGGGCCTGCCGCCGCTCGCGCAGGGCCAGTGCCAGGAGCAGGAAGAGGTAGCCGACGAGGCCGGGCGGTGTCCACGGCCAGGCGTTGCTCTGCCCGCCGTCCTGCCCGAGCAGAACGACCGCACCGAGGATCTGGGCCGGGAAGATGATCCACCAGGCCTGCAGCGGGCGGTGCGCCAGCATCAGGAGCGGGGCGGCCTGCGCGATGGCGAGGGCCCCCGCCGTGCCGCCGTTCAGGCCGTACTGGTCGGCCAGGACCGTCACCGTGACCGGGACGAAGACGGCGACGAGGGCGAGGACGACGGCGTAGGGCAGCAGCCGCTGCCACGGCTTCGGCGCGTCGGCCAGGAGCGGTGTCGGCGGATGGGAGGGGTGGGACAGCGCGTGGCCGGTCTCGCGCAGATTGCGGCGGGCGGCGCTCAGCAGACCGTCCGCCGGCGGGTGCGGGGGAGCGGGCGGCGGCGATGACGGCGGAGGGGAAGAAGTGGGCATGGCCTGATCAGGGTAGGCAGCGAGACCGCCCGTCGGCGTCATACCGGGGTTCCGGTCCGCCGCCGCCGTTCTCGTACGGGGGTATGACCACGCCGTACGAGAAGGCCGGCGCCGGCCCGTTACAGCTCGGCGAGCAGCTGGGCCTTCTTCGCGCTGAACTCGTCGTCGGTCACCAGACCCGCCTGGTGCAGCTCACCGAGGTGGCGGATCCGCTCCGCGATGTCCGCCGGGTCCCGCCGCCCCGCGCCCACCGAGGCGGCCGCGACCGGCGTGGACTGCTTCCTGCGGACGGACTCCAGCACCGCCGCGGCGAAGGGCAGCGACTCGTGCACCGGGCCGTAGCCGAGGCCGAAGATCACCGCGGCAGGGTCCTGATCCGCGCGGGCCGGACGCCCCGCCAGCTGCTGCGCACTCGGAGCGGCACTCGTCAGCAGGCCCGCACCCGGGCCGGGGGCCGCCGGGCCGGGGGGCGGAGCCAGGGGCGCCGGCCCCCGCGGCACCAGTCGCAGATAGCCCTCGAAGGCCTCGGGGGAACGCCACTCGACCCCGCTCAGCTCCGTGACCGGGAACGTCTGGTCGCCCGCCTTCCACTTCTCCGAGGAGGCACCCGTCCAGAACCACCGGAAGGAGATCCGGTCCCCGTCGAAGCTGGCCCTGCCGTCGTACGCCTTGAAGCGCATCGGCGCCGCGGGGGCCGCGACCAGGAACCGCTCGGCGGGTTCGGCCGCCTCCGGGACCAGCCGCTCGCGCAGCTCGTCCGCGTAGTACTCGGCGAGCGTCTCCCGTTCGGCGGGGAGCACCAGACGGTACGGATCGCAGCCGTCCTTCAGCTGCCCGGCCGCCGCCTCCAGCAGCGGATCGGCTCCAGGTCTCGGGACCGCACGCAGCACCACCGTGCCCCGCTTGCCCGGGGTGAGCGTCACCGACGACAGCGCCGCGTGCGGGACGCGGCGCTCACGGAGGCTCTGGAAGAGCCTCGGCGTGCGGATACCCCGTTCGAAGCGGATGAGCACGGAGTCGGTGTCGAACTCCCAGGTGGCATGAATTCCGGCCAGCACATCACCCATGTGCCTCATCGTATGCGGCACTTGCCCGCTCGTCGCCCCTCGGAGCCCCTCGCAATTCGTGGCCGGTCGCGGTTCTCTACGCGCGTCAGACCCGCTCGCACGGTTCTTTGTGCCTGTCAGACCGGTGTGTGGCCGGAAATCTGTTCGTGGCAGCCGGCGTCGGACTGCGCGCAGGTCACGGAGGCGTAGGCGCCCGCGCCGATCGCGGCGAAGTTGCCGAGGCTCTCGGTCCCCGGTTCGAAATAGCCGCTGTGACCGACCGCGTCGCCCGCCGAGGCGATCCGCGCACCGAAGTCCGGATCCACCGGATCGGCCCCGTGGCCGAGGCCTCCGAACTCCAGGTTCGGCACGTCCTCGATCCAGTCGTCATGGTCCCGCATCGCCCACACGTTGGCCCCGGTGTGCAGCTGGCCGGCGTTGTCGACCCGCATGCCGGGGCTTCCCGCGACGGCGATGTCCGTCACCCGCTCGGGCAGTTCGTCCGCGGCCACGCCGCACAGGACGGAGCCGTAGCTGTGGCAGAACAACGAGACGGGGGCGGTCCCCGGGAGGGACTTGACGAGGGCACCGAGCCGGACGGCCCCGCGCTCGGCGAGGTTGCCCAGAGCCGCGTCCATGCCGATACCGGCCGGTGCGGTGTAGTCGGCCCAGGCGATCACCGCGGTCCGCACGCCAGGATGTGCGGAGTGCTCGGCCGCGTACAGGGACTTGGCCATGCCGACGGGGGCCGCGTTCGTCTTGTTGCCGGTGCGTTCCAGCGTCAGCAGGTTCGTGTCGACGCCCGGGACGACCACCGAGACCCGCTCGGCCCGGTCCAGGTCGCCGAAGACCTCGGCGGCGTGGCCGCGGCCCGACGGGTCGAACGCCAGGAAGTGCCGGCCCTCGGCGAGCATCGACCGGAAACGCTCCACCCGGTGCCGCGCGTCGGCTCGGCCGTCGGGGGAGAGCCTGGAGTCGTGCACCCGGCTCTGCTCGGCCGTCCGCGACTGTTCCAGCGCCAGGCGGTTGGCCTGGTAGCGCAGGGTGACCGGGGCGCCGTTCAGATTTCCCACCACGAGGGGGTACTTGCGGGCCAGACCGGCCTGCTGCGCGTCCGTGAGTGCGGCGAAGAAGTGCGCCAGCTTGTACGGAGGCGCATCCGCCGCGGGGAGCGCGCGCCCCGCTATCGACCCCTTGGCCCAGGAAGCGAGTGCGACGGTGCGAGGCGCGTCGGACTGCTGATGACGCACGGCGGTCCAGCCGGTGGTCGCCAGCATCACGAACACGACCGCCACGGCGAGAAGAGCGCGCCAGGCGGTGAGCGTGGGGGAGGAGTCGAAGGAAGTCACTTCGGCACACATTAGGAGACGCGCGTAAGGCGTCGTTAAGCGGGTGATGCACATCACTCGGGTGTGGGGAATGAAACGCCTTTTTCCTCACGCTGTGTACGGCGTTGCGGCACGCTGCGCCGCGCCGGATGCGGCGGGAGAGCCCCATCGGGGCGTCACGGGACGCTTGTTGTGACGTCAGTCATGTTTCGTGGCTGAGGCGTGCGGCACACCATCTCGGTCGAGGCGCGCCGTGCCGGCCGGGAGTGCGCGCCAGTCCCCGGCGAGAGCCGGGCCCAACTGGTCCAGATAGGTCTCGGTCAGCGTCCGCAGCGCGTCCATGCTCCCGTCGCGGCCCCGTCCCCACAGCTGCCCGGTCACCCGCATCACCCCGGAGAACGCGGCGACGGCGACGCGCGGCCGCGGGTCCCGGGCCATGTCCAGGCCCTCGCGCTCGGCGATGAGCCCGGCGATCTGTTCCTCCAGGGCGATGCTGCGCCGCATGTGGGCGGCGAGCAGGGAGGGTGTTGATTCGATCATCCGGTACGTCCGCATGTGGAGTTCGACCGGGACGATGGCCTCGATGGCCTCCCCGATGCTGTTCCAGGCGCACAGAACGGCGCGGCGCATGGCCTCGAAAGGGTTCTCGGCGGCGGGGCGTTGACGCAGTTCCAGGATGAAGCGCGACTCCACCATCTCCTGGACGGCGAAGACGACCGACTCCTTGCCGGCGAAATAGCGGAAGAAGGTGCGCTGGGAGACCTCGACGGCGTCGGCGATCTCGTCGACGGTGGTCGCCTCGTAACCCTGGGTGGTGAAGAGGTCGAGGGCGGCGCGGAGCATAGCGTCCCGGGTGCGTCGCTTCTTGCGTTCGCGCAGCCCGGTCGGCCGGCCTGAGGCTTGCTGCCCGTCGGTCACTGAACTGGTCCTCTTTCCCCCTGCTTCGTCCAGCTCAGCCTACCTGTGAGCTACATGACAGTTACCGACTTGTGAATTGGTTTGTCAACTGTCAGTGACTGACATTAATCTCCGGGTATGACTAGTCAGACCACCGTCGAAAAGGCGTCGCAGGAACCTCGGGACCCCCTCGGCCCCGTGCCGGCCAAAGGACTGCGCGGCCACCCCTGGCTGACGCTCTTCTCCGTGGCCATCGGCGTGATGATGGTCGCGCTCGACGGCACGATCGTCGCGATCGCCAACCCCGCGATCCAGCAGGACCTCGGCGCCTCGCTCGCGGACGTCCAGTGGATCACCAACGGCTACATGCTCGCCCTCGCCGTCTCCCTGATCACGGCGGGCAAGCTCGGTGACCGGTTCGGCCACCGGCAGACCTTCCTCATAGGCGTCGTCGGATTCGCCGCGGCGTCGGGAGCCATCGGCTTCTCCAGCAGCGTCGTCCTGGTGATCGCGTTCCGCGTGCTGCAGGGCCTCTTCGGCGCCCTGCTGATGCCGGCCGCGCTCGGTCTGCTGCGCGCCACCTTCCCGGCCGAGAAGCTGAACATGGCGATCGGTATCTGGGGCATGGTGATCGGCGCATCGACCGCGGGCGGCCCGATCCTGGGCGGCGTGCTCGTCGAGCACGTCAGCTGGCAGTCCGTCTTCTTCATCAACGTGCCGGTCGGTGTGATCGCCCTCGTCATGGGCGTGATGATCCTCAAGGATCACCGTGCCGAGAACGCCCCGCGCTCCTTCGACATCGGCGGCATCGTGCTGCTGTCGGCAGCCATGTTCTGCCTGATCTGGGCGCTCATCAAGGGCGCGGAGTGGGGCTGGGGCGACGTCCAGACGATCGCCTTCCTGGCGGGCGCGGTCGTCCTGTTCGTCGGGTTCGCCCTCGTCCAGCAGCGCGTCAGGGAACCGCTGATCCCGCTGGCGATGTTCCGCTCCGTGCCGCTCTCGGCGGGCACGGTCCTGATGGTGCTGATGGCCTTCGGCTTCATGGGAGGCCTGTTCTTCGTCACCTTCTACCTCCAGAACGTGCACGGTCTGAGCCCCGTCGACAGCGGTCTGCACCTGCTGCCGCTGACCGCGATGATGATCGTCGCCTCGCCTCTGGCGGGCTTCCTGATCACCAGGTTCGGCCCGCGCGTTCCGCTCGTCGGCGGCATGGTGTGCACCGCGGTCGCGATGTTCGGCATGTCCCAGCTGACCGTCGGCACCGGCACCTTCACGATGTCGATCTGGTTCGCCCTGCTCGGCCTCGGCCTCGCTCCGGTCATGGTCGGCGCCACCGAGGTCATCGTGGGCAACGCCCCGATGGAGCTCTCCGGTGTCGCCGGTGGTCTGCAGCAGGCCGCCATGCAGGTCGGCGGCAGCCTCGGCACGGCGGTCCTGGGCGCGATCATGGCGGCCCGTGTCGACTCCGAACTCCCCGGCAACTGGGCGGAAGCGAAGCTTCCGCCGCTGTCGCCCGAGCAGCTCGACCAGGCATCCTCCGCGATCAAGGTCGGCATGCCGCCGGTCGCCGAGGGGACCCCGCCGGAGGTCGCCGGCAAGATCGTGGGCGTCGCCCACGACACCTTCGTCTCCGGCATGAGCACCGCGTTCATGGTCGCCGGCATCGTCGCGGTCATCGCGGCACTGGTCGCCACCCTGACCAAGCGCGGCGAGAACGCCGAGGCGGGCATGGGCGGCGGTCACATCTGACCGGTCCGTGCGGACGCCCCGCAGCGTCAACACAGCGCGTACAACAGCCCCGCCGGAACGTTCCGGCGGGGCTGTCGCCTATCAGGGTGGTCCCGCCCCCGGCCCCTTCCCGGGCCGCTGTCGCGCAGCTCAGGGTGGGTGTGGAAGATCCACATCAGCACGGGGGTTGATTCACATGCGTACGACCGTTGTCGCCGCGGCCCTGGCCGCCACCGCCCTGATCCCACAGGCACCGGCCCAGGCCGGAGCCGGCCGGCTGGGGGACTGCCGGACGGGCCAGCTCTGCCTCTGGGCCAAGCCCGACTTCGCCGGTGCCCGGCAGGTCCACGAACTGTCCACCATCGACATCGAGAGCTGTGTGCCACTGAAGTCGGGGGCCACCGTCCAGTCGCTGGCCAACCGCACAGGCAGGCCCGTCACCACCTACCAGTCGGCGGAGTGCGACGAGACGGGCGAGTTCGAGACCTACCCGGGCGGCGGCACCTGGACGCCGCGCACCCCGTACCAGGTACGGGCCTTCAAGATCTGGGAGAACTGACCCGCACACAACACCGCGGGGCGGCCGGACCCCTTCAGGTCCCGCCGCCCCGCGTCGTGCGTTCCGAGCCTATGCGTCGCCTCCGGCCGGACCGGGGTCCGCCGCTGCAACGTCCAGGAGGTCGTAACGGTCCACCGCGGTCTTCAGCGCCGAACGGTCGATCTTCCCCTCCTTCGCGAGCTCGGTGAGCACCGCCAGGACGATCGACTGCGCGTCGATGTGGAAGAACCGGCGGGCCGCCCCACGCGTGTCCGCGAAGCCGAAACCGTCCGCACCCAGCGACTGGTACGCGCCGGGCACCCATCGGGCGATCTGGTCCGGCACGGACCGCATCCAGTCCGAGACCGCCACGAACGGCCCCTGGACGCCCGACAGCTTGCGCGTCACGTACGGGACGCGCTGCTCCTCCTCCGGGTGCAGCAGGTTGTACCGCTCCACGTCCACGGCCTCGCGCCGCAGCTCGTTCCAGGAGGTCGCCGACCAGACGTCCGCCTTGACGTTCCACTCGTCGGCGAGGATGCGCTGCGCCTCGACCGCCCAGGGGACCGCCACGCCCGACGCCATGATCTGGGCCGGGATCTCGCCCCGCTCACCGCTGCTGTAGCGGTAGACGCCCTTCAGGATGCCGTCCACGTCCACGTCCGCGGGCTCGGCCGGGTGCTGGATCGGCTCGTTGTACACGGTGAGGTAGTAGAAGACGTCCTCACTGTTCTCGCCGTACATCCTGCGCAGCCCGTCCTTGACGATGTGCGCGATCTCGTACCCGAACGCCGGGTCGTACGCGACACAGCCCGGGTTCGTCGACGCGAGCAGCTGCGAGTGGCCGTCCGCGTGCTGGAGGCCCTCGCCCGTCAGCGTCGTGCGGCCGGCGGTCGCGCCCAGCACGAAGCCGCGCGCGAGCTGGTCGGCCATCTGCCAGAACTGGTCGCCCGTGCGCTGGAAACCGAACATCGAGTAGAAGACGTACACGGGGATCAGGGGCTCGCCGTGCGTGGCGTACGCCGAGCCCGCGGCGATCAGCGATGCCGTGCAGCCCGCCTCCGAGATGCCGTCGTGCAGCATCTGGCCGGTCGGCGACTCCTTGTACGCGAGCAGAAGATCGCGGTCCACCGACTCGTACTGCTGGCCGAGCGGGTTGTAGATCTTCGCGCTCGGGAAGAACGCGTCCATTCCGAAGGTGCGGTACTCGTCGGGCGCGATCAGCACGAAACGCTTGCCGATCTCCTTGTCCCGCATGAGTTCCTTGAGGATGCGGACGAAGGCCATGGTGGTGGCGATCGACTGCTGGCCCGAACCCTTCTTCGCGGTCGCGTACACCTTGTCCTCGGGCAGGACCAGCGGCTTCGCGCGCACCACACGGGTCGGGACGTAACCGCCCAGACCCTTGCGGCGGTCGTGCATGTACTGGATCTCCTCCGAGTCGCGGCCCGGGTGGTAGTACGGCGGGTTGCCGTCCTCCAGGTCCTTGTCCGCGATCGGGATGTGCAGCCGGTCCCGGAACCGCTTGAGGTCCTCGGCCGTGAGCTTCTTCATCTGGTGGGTCGCGTTGCGGCCCTCGAAGTTCGGCCCCAGCGTCCAGCCCTTGACGGTCTGCGCCAGGATCACCGTCGGCTGGCCCTTGTGGGCCTTGGCCGCCGCGTACGCCGCGTAGACCTTCTTGTGGTCGTGGCCGCCACGCCCGAGGTGCAGGATCTGCTGGTCGGACATGTCCTTGACCATGTCGCGCAGCCGCGGGTCGTCACCGAAGAAGTGCTCACGGATGTACGCACCCGTTTCGGTGGCGTACGTCTGGAACTGGCCGTCCGGCGTCGTGTTCAGCTTGTTGACGAGGATGCCCGTGCGGTCCTGCGCCAGCAGCGGGTCCCAGGAGCGGTCCCAGACCAGCTTGATGACGTTCCACCCGGCACCGCGGAACTGCGACTCCAGCTCCTGGATGACCTTGCCGTTGCCGCGCACCGGGCCGTCGAGGCGCTGCAGGTTGCAGTTGACGACGAAGGTCAGGTTGTCCAGGCCCTCACGCGCGGCGATGGAGAGCTGGCCGAGCGACTCCGGCTCATCCATCTCGCCGTCACCGAGATACGCCCACACGTGCGAATCGGAGGTGTCGGCGATGCCGCGCGCCTCCATGTAGCGGTTCATCCGCGCCTGGTAGATCGCGCCGAGCGGGCTGAGACCCATCGACACGGTCGGGAACTCCCAGAAGTCCGGCATCAGCCGCGGATGCGGGTAGCTGGACAACCCGTTCGGCGCCTTCGACTTCTCCTGGCGGAACGCGTCGAGCTGCGCCTCGCTCAGCCGGTCCAGCAGGAAGGCGCGGGCATAGATCCCGGGGGAGGCGTGCCCCTGGAAGAAGATCTGGTCGCCGCCCCGGCCGTCGTCCTTGCCGCGGAAGAAGTGGTTGAAACCCACGTCGTACAGCGAGGCGGAGGAAGCGAACGTGGCGATGTGACCGCCCACCCCGATCCCCGGACGCTGCGCGCGCGAGACCATCACGGCCGCGTTCCAGCGGGTCGCGTTGAGGACCTTGCGCTCGATCTCCTCGTCGCCCGGGAAGAACGGCTCGTCCTTCGTGGCGATCGTGTTCACGTAGTCTGTGCTGCGCATCTCCGGCACGGCGACACGCTTCTCCCGCGCGCGCTCGATGAGCCGGAGCATGAGGTAGCGGGCCCGCTCACGGCCGCGCTCGTCGACGGCGGCGTCGAGGGAGTCGAGCCATTCCTGGGTCTCTTCGGGATCGAAATCCGGGACCTGACTCGGAAGGCCGCCAATGATGATCGGGTTGCGATCGGATCCGGAAGCCACGCTGTTCCTTCGCTGTTCGGTGCTGCTCTACGGGGCCTGGTCACGGAGGCGTGCCCCCGCTGTGTCTGCGCGTACGCCATCCCATCGTGTACCGCGAGGACGCAAACGTCACCTCTACCGGGAGGTAACCACCGCCGTTGCGCAGCCATGTCCCGGACGGGCGCAAGAACCGCGCCGGAGCGGGTGAGCGGCCGGTCGGGAGGCATCGGGCAGGATGGGTCGGGCCAAACCGCAACCATACGCCCAAGGGGTCCCAACCTTCCCGAATGCTGTTCGACTCCGTTTGCCGGACCGAAACCGCATAAGCTGTTCAAGGACGTAAAGGGTGTGGACGCAAACGCCGGCTCCCGCAGGGGACCCGCCGACAGTGCGGCGACGTGGCAGGAAACGTCACCGTTTAGGCGGTCTCGTACGCTGGGTACTTGCGCGATCCGCCACTCCCGTGTGGACTACGGCCAACGTCCCGCGCACGCGCGTGGCTGAAGCATTTTCCGAAACATGATCAGGAGGCATCCCGTGAGCGCGACCGCGGACCACGCGGAGGAGCGAACCAACCCGGCAGCACGCCTGGGGTTCGAGCCCGGACAGGTGGTCCAGGAGATCGGCTACGACGACGACGTCGAGCTGGAGCTCCGTGAGGGCATTGAGGCCACGACCGGCCAGGATCTCGTCGACGAGGATTACGACGACGTCGCAGACGTCGTCCTGCTCTGGTTCCGCGACGAGGACGGCGACCTTACGGACGCGCTGGTGGATGCCATCGGTCTGCTCGAGGACGGCGGCACGGTCTGGCTGATGACGCCGAAGACCGGCCGTGACGGATACGTCGAGCCGAGCGATATCAATGAGGCTGCCCAGACAGCCGGTCTCGCCCAGACCAAGAGCATCAGTGCGGGCAAGGACTGGACGGGCAGCCGTCTGGTCACGCCGAAGGCGGCCAAGGCCAAGCGCTGAACCGCATTCGCCCCTGAAGGCCCCGGACGGCATCACGCCGTCCGGGGCCTTCGTACATTTCCCGGCACGTCCCGCGGCCCCGCGCGTCCGCAGGAACCTTTCCCGGGTGCTGCACGGCCGCCGGGTGCCTCTGCGTAGGGTGGGAGTCACCCGGACAGCCCAGCCCGGCGACGTAGTGAAGGGACGCGTTTTCATGGCGATCGAGGTCGGCACCAAGGCCCCGGATTTCGAGCTGAAGGACAACCACGGCCGGACCGTGAAGCTCTCGGACTTCCGCGGCGAGAAGAACGTGGTGCTGCTGTTCTACCCGTTCGCCTTCACCGGCGTCTGCACGGGCGAACTCTGCGCGCTCCGCGACGAGCTGCCCACCTTCGAGAACGAGGACACGCAGCTGATCGCCGTCTCCAACGACTCCATCCACACGCTGCGCGTGTTCGCCGAGCAGGAGCGCCTCGAGTACCCGCTCGTCTCGGACTTCTGGCCGCACGGTGAGACCTCGCGCGCGTACGGCGTCTTCGACGAGGACAAGGGCTGCGCGGTGCGGGGGACCTTCATCATCGACAAGGAGGGCGTGGTGCGCTGGACGGTCGTCAACGGCCTGCCCGACGCGCGCGACCTCAACGAGTACATCAAGGCGCTCGGCGCCCTCTGATCCGATATCCGGCGGATCTCGGGGTGGCCCCCGGCCAAAAGCCTGTTTTGGCCGGGAACCGGTCACTAGGATCCACTCGTTGATCGGATGCCAACACGTGGAGGCGCCGGCACCGGCCGGCCCCCAAAGAAACCAATGGGAGGACTCGTGGGAGTCAGCCTCAGCAAGGGCGGCAACGTCTCGCTGACCAAGGCCGCGCCCAACCTGACCGCGGTCATCGTGGGTCTGGGCTGGGACGCTCGTACCACCACCGGCGGAGACTTCGACCTCGACGCCAGCGCCCTGCTGACGAACGCCGAGGGCAAGGTCGGCAACGACGGCAACTTCGTCTTCTTCAACAACCTCAAGAGCCCCGACGGTTCCGTCGAGCACACCGGTGACAACCTCACCGGTGAGGGCGAGGGCGACGACGAGGTCATCAAGGTGAACCTGGCCGGTGTCCCCGCCGACGTCGACAAGATCGTCTTCCCGGTCTCGATCTACGAGGCCGAGTCCCGTCAGCAGAGCTTCGGCCAGGTGCGCAACGCGTACATCCGCGTGGTCAACCAGGCCGACAACACCGAGCTCGCGCGCTACGACCTCAGCGAGGACGCCTCGACGGAGACCGCCATGGTCTTCGGCGAGCTGTACCGCAACGGTGCGGAGTGGAAGTTCCGCGCCATCGGTCAGGGCTACGCCTCGGGTCTTCGCGGCATCGCGCAGGACTTCGGCGTCAACGTCTAGCAAAGCGTCCGGGGCCGCGGCCCCGGACAGACCTTCAGCATGTCCCGTCCGGCGCCGCACCCTGTGCGGCGCCGGACGCGCTCAACAGACGGATTCACCGGTTCATCACCGGTTCATCGACTCGGGGAGGACACAGCATGGGCGTCACGCTCGCCAAGGGAGGCAATGTCTCCCTCTCCAAGGCCGCACCCAATCTCACCCAGGTACTCATCGGACTCGGCTGGGACGCACGATCCACGACGGGGGCGGACTTCGACCTCGATGCCAGCGCACTGCTGTGCCAGTCGGGCAGGGTGCTCGGGGACGAGTGGTTCGTGTTCTACAACAACCTCACGAGCCCCGATGGCTCCGTCGAGCACACCGGCGACAACCTCACGGGTGAGGGCGAGGGCGACGACGAGTCGGTCATCGTGAACCTCGACCAGGTGCCGGCCCACTGCGACAAGATCGTCTTTCCGGTTTCCATCCATGAGGCCGACAATCGCGGGCAGACGTTCGGCCAGGTCAGCAATGCGTTCATCCGCGTCGTCAATCAGGCGGACGGTCAGGAGCTCGCGCGTTACGACCTCAGTGAAGACGCCTCGACGGAGACCGCGATGATCTTCGGCGAGCTCTACCGGTACAACGGCGAGTGGAAGTTCCGTGCAGTGGGGCAGGGGTACGCGTCAGGACTGCGGGGCATCGCTCTAGACTTCGGGGTCAACGTTTCGTAAAGCCGCGCACGGCGCGGGGGAGCCCCGTGCACGTCGGGGGAGACCCGTTACATACATGATGGGGTAGCCAGTGCTTCTGAAAACCTTCGGCTGGTCGTTCGCGATTACCGCGATCGGTCTGGTCGCAGCGTGGTTCTACGGGGGGTGGGAAGCCTTCGGAGTGGTGGCGATCCTTTCCGTCCTGGAGATCTCGCTGTCCTTCGACAATGCGGTGATCAACGCCGGAATCCTGAAGAAGATGAGTGCCTTCTGGCAGAAGATCTTCCTCACGATCGGTGTGCTCATCGCGGTCTTCGGTATGCGGCTGGTATTCCCCGTCGTGATCGTGGCCGTCACCGCCAAGCTGGGACCGATCGAGGCGATCGATCTCTCCTTCAACGACCCGGACCGATACAAGGAACTGGTCACCGACGCCCATCCGGCGATTGCTGCCTTCGGTGGCATGTTCCTGCTCATGATCTTCCTCGACTTCATCTTCGAGGACCGTGACATCCAGTGGCTGCGCTGGATCGAGCGTCCGCTCGCCAAGCTCGGCAAGGTCGACATGCTGTCGGTCTGCATCGCGCTGATCGTCCTGCTGATCTCCGCCCTGACGTTCGCGACCCAGGCGCACCAGCACGGTGGCGGGCACGCGGACAAGGCGGAGACGGTCCTGCTCGCAGGCGTCGCCGGTCTGATCACCTACCTCATCGTCGGCGGTCTCTCCGGCTTCTTCGAGAACAAGCTCGAAGAAGAGGAGGAACGCGAACACGAGGAGGAGGAAGAGGCCAGGCGGACAGGCAAGAAGATCTCCGCGGTCGCTCTCTCCGGCAAGGCCGCGTTCTTCATGTTCCTCTACCTGGAAGTGCTCGACGCGTCCTTCTCGTTCGACGGCGTCATCGGCGCCTTCGCGATCACCAACGAGATCGTGCTGATGGCCCTGGGTCTCGGTATCGGCGCCATGTACGTCCGTTCGCTCACGGTCTACCTGGTCCGCCAGGGCACCCTGGACGACTACGTCTACCTGGAGCACGGCGCGCACTACGCGATCGGCGCGCTGGCCGTCATCCTGCTCGTCACGATCCAGTACGAGATCCACGAGCTCATCACCGGTTCCGTCGGCATCATCCTGATCGGCTGGTCCTTCTGGTCCTCGGTCCGGCGCAACAAGGCGATCGAGGCCGCTGGAGGCGAAGGCAGTACGGAAGTCTCCGCCGGGGTGTGACCCGGTAGGGAATGAGGAACGCTCTCTGCGGGGCGGCTCGTACGGCAACGGTTCCGGAGAACACCCGGATCCGGCCCGGAGCCGCCCCGCAGCGGTGCGTGCGTCGCACGTGCCGCGTGCGACAGGTGGGGCCGACATGTGTGGGGGTTCGGGATGGCGTTCTGGAACAGCCTGTGGCCGGGGCGGGAAGCTCAGTTCGAGTCGGGCAGCGCGGCCAGCAACTCCATCGTGCTCTCCAGGCGGCACGCCACGGTTTCGCTGACCAAGCAGGGCGCGCTGACCGGCAATCTCCGGGTCAATCTCTCCTGGCAGATGCGTACGTCCGACATCGAGGGCCGCTCGCGGCAGAGCGGCCGGCTGTTGCGGCCGCTGAAGCTCTTCCAGCCCGACGTCGTCCAGGCGCACACCCAGGGCGTGGTCAACGTCGACCTGGACCTGGGCTGCATGTACGAGCTGGCGGACGGCACCAAGGGCGTGGTGCAGCCGCTCGGCAATCTGATCGGTGATCTCAACGGGCCGCCGTACATCAGGCTCAGCGGCGACGACCGCTTCGGGGCCCCGTCGGGGGAGACCGTCTACGTCAACCTCGACCAGCGTGAACAGATCAAGCGGATGCTGTTCTTCGTCTACATCTACGACCAGACCCCGGCCTTCGACCGTACGCACGCGAAGGTGACGCTCTATCCGGGCAACGGACCGCGGATCGAGATCGAGCTGGACGAACGGGCCCCGGAAGCCCGCTCGTGCGCCGTGTTCACCGTGGAGAACACCAAGGGCGAACTGATCGTGCGGCGCGAGGTGAAGTTCGTGTACGGCTTCCAGTCGGAGCTGGACCGGTTGTACGGGTACGGCATGCAGTGGGGACGCGGTTACAAGACCCGGGCCTGAGGGCGGGACAGCCCTCAGGGCGGCAGGTCAGGGCCGTATGAACTGCGGCCCCTGCGGTGGCAGCACGAAATTCGGGTCGGGTGCGTACGCTGCCGCGGCCGCCGGCTGTGGATAGCCGTAGGCGGGCTGTGCGGACGCCGGCTGCGGGTAGCCGTACGAGGAGCCCGGGGCGGGCACCGGAGGAGCCGCAGCGGGCTGCGGGTAGCCGTACGTGGGCTGCTGGTGCTGGACCGTGGCCTGTGAGTCCGGGCCGGCCGGCGGCGCGGGCGGGAACGCGGGAGCGGGCGGCGGCGTCGGGCCGGGCTCGGCGACGGCCTCGGACTCGTCCACCGAGATGCCGAAGGCGGTCGCGAGGCCGATGAGACCGGTCGGGTACCCCTGCCCCACGGCCCGGAATTTCCAGCCATCGCCGCGCCGGTACAGCTCGCCGCAGATGATCGCGGTCTCCTCGCCCGTCTCCGGCCGCACGTCGAAGACGGCGAGGGGCTCGCCGCCCGACGCCGTGGCGTCGTAGAGCAGGATGCGCAGATCGCGCACGTGCTCGAAGGCGGCCCCGTCGGAGGACGCGGCGATGACTACCTGGTCGACCGAGGGGTCGAGCGCGTTCAGGTCGGCCTCGATGGTGTCCGTCAGGCCCTCGGGCAGGCTTCGCTTCGGCAGCCGTCGTACCAGGCCGGAGGGGTGACGGGGCTGGTTGTAGAAGACGAAGTCCTCGTCGGAGCGCACGCGGCCGCCCGAGCCCAGCAGCAGGGCCGAGGCGTCCACGTCGGGGACGCCGGTGCCCGGGGTCCAGCGCAGCACCGCCCGTACGGCCATGGCGTCGAGGGGGACGTTCGAGCCTTTCACCATCGCGTGCGTCATGCCGGTCATCCTGCCTGCTGGCTGCCCGTGCGGACAACGCGGGGGTCGCAAGCCGTGTCGCGCGGGAATGCCGGAACGTGCCCGTTCGCGCCCTTCGGAACCATCGCTAAATGGACGAGTTACCCGGAATTCATGTGTGCCGGGAACTGCTGACACCTGTCCGTACGTACTATTACCGGCCACACGTTGTCCGGCCGACCAGGTAGTACGGGGGGAATCACATGCGTCATTTCGGGCATATTGCACCGGCCGTGAAGGACGATCTGTTCTTCCGGGAGCCGTGCGACTTCGACGCCGGTTCACCGGCCCCCGTCCTCGCGGCGGCCCTGGGTGCCACGCTCTACAGCCCGGCCACCCGGCCCCGGCTTGCCGACGACGTCGTCAAGCAGGCCCGCCGCGGAGTCGTCTCCATGGTGCTGTGCCTGGAGGATTCGATCGACGACTCCGAGGTTCCGGACGCCGAGGAGAACCTCGTCAGGCAGTTCGCCGACCTCGCGGAACGGGGCGGCGAGCTGCCGCTGCTGTTCATTCGTGTCCGGGAACCACGCCAGATCACCGACCTCGTCCACCGGCTCGGCGAATCCGTCCAGTTGTTGTCCGGTTTTGTACTTCCCAAATTCACGCAAGAGCGTGGCGTGCCGTTCATGGAAGCGCTCACCAAGGCCGAGTCCGCCGCCGGTCGGCGGCTCTTCGCCATGCCCGTGCTCGAATCGCCCGAGCTCCTGCACCTGGAGACCCGCCAGGAGTCCCTCCAGAAGATCGCCCGCACCGTCGACACCTACCGTGACCGCGTGCTCGCGCTGCGGCTCGGGGTCACCGACTTCTGCTCGGCGTACGGACTGCGCCGCGCACCCGACATGACCGCGTACGACGTCAGGATCGTCGGCGATGTCATCGCCGACGTGGTCAACGTGCTGGGCCGTGCCGACGGGACGGGCTTCACCATCACCGGCCCCGTCTGGGAGTACTTCAGGCTCCAGGAGCGCATGTTCAAGCCACAGCTGCGCCGCAGCCCCTTCCTGGAGGGCAGGGCGGAGGAGCTCCGTACGACTCTGATCGAACACGACCTGGACGGCCTGCTGCGGGAGATCGAGCTCGACCGGGCCAACGGCCTCCTCGGCAAGACCTGCATCCACCCGTCGCACGTAGCCCCCGTGCACGCACTGTCCGTGGTCAGTCACGAGGAGTTCAGCGACGCGCGGGACATCCTGCGGCCCGATCGCGACGGCGGCGGGGTGCTGCGCTCGGCGTACACGAACAAGATGAACGAAGTGAAACCGCACCGGGCCTGGGCCGAACGCACTCTGCGGCGGGCCGAGGTCTTCGGTGTGGCGAACGCGGACGTCGGCTTCGTGGACCTGTTGGCGGCGAGCCTCGCGGAATGAGGGATGGCGGCGCGCGGGTTCACCCAAGGTGAGTACACGCGCGACGGACGGCGGGCCCGGTGGACGGGTGCGTGTGACGACGGCGGGCCCGGCGGACGGGTGCGTGTGACGACGGCGGGCCCGGTGGACGGGTGCGGGTGACGACGGCGGGCCCGGCGGACGGGTGCGCGTGACAGGCCAACGGAAGGAAACAGCGGACGTGGTGTGGTCGGGTAGCTGGGTCGCGGAGCGACTGGGCGTCGAGCTGGTGGGCGACGGGGACCTGCGTGAGCTGCTGGGCCTCGCCCTGCGGCGCAACCCCAAGCGGGCGCATCTGCTCGTGTCCAACGTGCTCGGCAAGCACGTGCCGCAGCGCCCCTCGGTCGTGTACGGCGCAGGCGTCGAGCTCGGCCGCCGGGTACGCGATCTGCTCGGCGAGGACGGGGCGCGGCACGCGGTCGTGCTGGGCTACGCGGAGACGGCCACCGGCCTCGGCCACGCAGTCGCCGACGGACTCGGAGCGGCGCCCTACCTCCACTCGACGCGACGCCCCGTCGAGGGCGTGGCACGGGCCGGCGGCTTCGAGGAGTCGCACTCGCACGCCACCTCGCACCTGCTGCTGCCGGAGGACCCGGGCCTGCTGGCGGGCGACGCGAGCGGCGAGGAAGGCGCCCCGGACGCGACCCTCGTGCTCGTGGACGACGAGTTCTCCACGGGCAACACCGTGCTCAACACCATCCGAGCCCTGCACGAGCGCTACCCCCGCAAGCGGTACGTCATCGTGGCCCTGGTCGACATGCGCTCCCCGGCCGACCGGGGCCGGCTCGCCGAGTTCGCCGAGGAGATCGGCGCCCGCGTCGACCTCGTGGCGAGGAACACGGGCACGGTCAACCTCCCGGACGGAGTCCTGGAGAAGGGGCAGGCCCTGGTCGCCGAACAGGAGGCGGAGCAGCGGGCTGCACAGCACCCGGCGGGGCGGCCCGGGGAAGCCGCCCAGCCCCTGCGCAACCTTCCCGGCCCCTGCACGCGGATCGACCTCCAATGGCCCGCCGGAGTGCCCGACGGCGGCCGGCACGGCTTCACCCCCGCACACCGCGCCCTCCTGGAACCCGCGCTCCCCGCCATGGCCGACCGCATCGCGCAGGCGCTGGGCGAGCAGCCGCGCCGCGTCCTGGTCCTCGGTTTCGAGGAGCTGATGTACGCGCCCCTGCGCCTGGGCACCGCCCTGGAGGAGCGCATCGGTGCGGAGGTCCGCTACTCCACCACGACCCGCTCCCCGGTCCTCGCCGTGGACGACCCGGGGTACGCGATACGCACCCGGCTGGTCTTCCCGGCGCACGACGCCCCGGCCGACGGCCCGGGCGACCGCTACGCGTACAACGTCGCGGGCGGCGGCTTCGACGCCGTGGTCCTCGTCGTCGACTCCACCGCCGACACCCTCGCGCTGCACGACCACCGCGGTCTGCTTCAGCAGCTCGCCCCGCACACCGCCCATGTCCTGCTGGCAGTCGTCCCCTCGTACGTACCGTCCGGGGCTCCCGCCGCCGGGCCGTCACCCTCGTACACCCCCCACCGGCAGGAAGACCACTCCATGCTGCCCGAGCCCCTCCGCGGCCCCGCCTTCTCCTCCTACGCGCCGGACGAGGTCGGCTGGCTGCTTCAGGACCTGTCGGACGCCGAGCTGGAGGCGCCCACCGAGGAGCGCGAGGAAGCGATACAGAGCGGTGGCGCGCACTACGCCGAGTCGCTGCCGGTCGAGTACCAGCCCTCCGAGCAGTACCAGGACCTGTTCAAGGCCGCCCTGGACCTGTCGGCCGCCCGCATCGCCCGCGCCGTCGGCACGGTCACCGAAACGGTCCTCGCCGAGCGCGGCCCCCGCCCCGTGCTCGTCTCGCTGGCCCGCGCCGGCACCCCCGTCGGCGTACTGATGCGCCGCTGGGCCCGCCTGCGGCACGGCGTCGACGTGCCGCACTACGCGGTCTCGATCGTGCGCGGCCGCGGCATCGACGCCAACGCCCTGCGCTGGCTGGCAGCCCACCACGACCCGGCCGACGTCGTCTTCGTCGACGGCTGGACCGGAAAGGGCGCCATCACCCGCGAACTGGCCGCGGCGATCGACGAGTTCGAGGAGTCCGACGGGACCGGAGGCTTCGATCCGGAGATCGCGGTCCTGGCCGATCCGGGCGGCTGCGTCCGCACGTACGGCACCCGCGAGGACTTCCTCATCCCGTCCGCCTGCCTCAACTCCACGGTGTCCGGACTGATTTCCCGTACCGTCCTGCGCTCCGACCTCGTCGGGCCCCACGACTTCCACGGCGCGAAGTTCTACCGGGAGCTCGCCGGATCCGATGTCTCCGGCCACTTCCTCGACACCGTCACCGATCGTTTCGCGGAGGTCGCCGACGCCGTCGACGCCGAGGTCAAGGAGTTGCTCACCGCGGACCGCGCACCCACCTGGGAGGGCTGGGCCGCGGTGGAGCGGATCAGCGAGGAGTACGGCATCCACGACGTGAACCTGGTGAAGCCGGGTGTCGGCGAGACCACCCGCGTCCTGCTGCGCCGCGTCCCGTGGAAGATCCTCGCCAAGCGCGGCGCGGGAGCGGACCTGGAACACATCAGGCTGCTGGCCCAGCAGCGCGGCGTCCCGGTAGAGGAGGTCGACGAACTCCCTTACACCTGCGTCGGCCTGATCCACCCGAAGTACACACGCGGGGCGACAGGGGCCGACGGCAAGGCGGTGGAGTCCAAGTGACCTCCCCCCTGACGCTGGTCGCCAGCGACCTCGACCGCACCCTCATCTATTCCGCGGCCGCCCTCCAGCTCCCGATGCCGGACGCCGAAGCGCCCCGCCTGCTCTGCGTCGAGGTGTACGACAGGAAGCCCCTCTCGTACGTCACGGAGGCGGCCGCGGCCCTGCTCGACGAACTGACCCGCTGCCCGTCCACGGTCTTCGTACCGACGACGACCCGCACCCGCGAGCAGTACCACCGCATCCATCTCCCGGGCCCCGCAGCCGAGTTCGCGATCTGCGCCAACGGCGGACACATCCTGGTGGACGGCGTCTCCGACCGCGACTGGCAGCGCACCGTGGCCGGCAGACTGGCCGAGGAATGCGCCTCGCTCGACGAGGTCCGCCGCCATCTCGTCTCCGCCGCCGACCCCGCCTGGCTACTCAAGGAACGGGTCGCCGAGGACCTCTTCGCCTACCTCGTCGTCGACCGGGCCCTGCTGCCCGCGGAGTGGACGAAGGAGCTCGCCGCGTGGGCGGAGCCGCGCGGCTGGACCGTCTCACTCCAGGGCCGCAAGATCTACGCCGTACCGCGCCCGCTCACCAAGAGCGCGGCGGTGCGCGAGGTCGTCCGCCGCACCGGCGCCACGCTCACCCTGGCCGCCGGTGACTCCCTGCTCGACGCCGACCTCCTGCTGGCCGCCGACCGGGGCTGGCGCCCCGGCCACGGCGAACTGGCCGACACCGGATGGAGCGCCCCGCACGTGGAGGTGACCCCCGAGAGCGGGGTGGCCGCGGGTGAGGAGATCCTCCGCCGCTTCCGCGACGCGTCGGGCCCGCGCCGCGCGGCCTGAGGCGGGGTCAACTTTCCGGCGCGCCAAGGAAATCTGCTCGAACCCCGGAGGTCCGACGACTAAAGTCACCGCGTTTCCGCCCGTCGGCGGAGCACTCGGCCGAGCGGGGAGTGGTGCGATGACCAAGGGAAACGAAACCAAGATCACGGACGAGCTGTACGCGTACATGCTCGCCCACAATCCGCCGCTGGACGCGGTGCAGCGCGAACTCGTGGAGACCACGTACGCCCGGCTGCCCGACCACGCGGGCATGCAGTCGGCCGAGGAACAGGGCCCGCTGCTCGCCTTCCTCGTCCGGCTGACCGGGGCCCGGCACATCGTCGAGGTCGGGACCTTCACCGGGTTCTCCGCCCTGGCGATGGCCCAGGCGCTGCCCGCCGGCGGCCGGCTGATCGCGTGCGACGTCTCGGAGGAGTGGACCGCCTACGGCCGTGACGCCTGGGCGAAGGCAGGCGTCGCCGACCGGATCGAACTGCGGATCGCCCCGGCCCTCGACACCCTGAGGGCCATGCCCGCAGAGCCGCACATCGACTTCGCCTACCTGGACGCGGACAAGGGGAACTACATCGCGTACTGGGAGGAACTGGTGCCCCGGATGCGCCGGGGCGGGGTCATCACCACGGACAACGTCCTCTTCCACGGCGGCGTGACGAACCCGCACGCGACCGGCGATACGGCGGCCATCCGGGAGTTCAACAACCACGTCTCCGCCGACCCGCGGATGGACAGCGTGATGCTCACGGTGTCGGACGGGCTGACGCTGTCACGCAAGCGGTAGCAGGGCCGGGGCGGGCCGGGGCGACGGAGCGCGGTCCGGCCGGCCGGGGGCGTTGCGGCTCAACCGCAGCAGCCACCACCGCAGCAGCCCCCGCCACCGCCACCGGCCGACGGCGCGGGCGCGGAACCGGAGGAACCGCCCACGGCGACGGCCGAGAGGAGCTTCACGGTGTCCTCGTGCCCCGCGGGGCACGAGGCGGGGGACGAGGACTCGGCCATCGGACGGCTGAGCTCGAAGGTGTCTCCGCAGGAGCGGCAGCGGTATTCGTAACGAGGCATGCCCCCAGGCTATCGGCCGGGCAGAGGTACGGACATCCCCCGCTCGCCTGGCAGAGGTACGGACATCCCCGCTCGCCGGCAGGAGTACGGACATCCCCCGCTGGCCGGGCTGGCGGACGGACATCCCCCGCTCGCCGCTACCGGTGGGGCCGGGAAGAGCGGCTGCACCCTGGTCGCGGCCATCTGCCGGGCCGGGGTCGGTGACGTCCCCCGGCGCGTTGCTGTCTGCCGGGCCGACAGGGTGCGTGGCGTCTCCCGGCGGGCGGCTGCCGGCCGGGGGGCGTGGCGTCTCCCCCGCGCGCAGCTATCCGCCGGGGCGGGCGACAGGCATCTCCTCGACGGCACGCCGCCGCGCGAGCCGCTGCTCTCGCTCGGCTTCCTCGGGATGGCGGGCCCGCCAGTAGGGGTTGTCATGGGGGAGCCCGCCGCTGACGCGTCCGTACATCCCGAACATCATCAGCATCAGCCCGACCACGAAGCTGAAGAGCACGTTCTGAATCTCGAAGGCGAGAAAGTTGAGCCCGGAGTCCAGCAAGGCAAGGTTCACGAAGCCGCTGAGGATGAAGGCGATGCCCAGCACCATGTTGAGCGTCGAGGCGAAGTTGCCGCCGATGACCATCCCGATGAACAGCATCAGCCCGACGCAGATCGACAGCACGCTGAGCGCACCGTTGGTGCTGAGGCCCGCGACGGTGTCACCGCCGGTGTCGAAGAACCCGATCTTGTCGATCAGCCCGAGAATGCCGAAGGCGAGCAGCACCAGCCCCATCAGCCCCGCGCCGACCCGGTAGACGCGGCTGAGCCGGTGATCCACCGGCAACTGCTCGTCGAGCCGGGTGGCCTTGCGATGGGCGGCGGGCCGCCGTGCGGGACGCAGTACATGCGTGGCCATGGGGCCTCCTTCACGTACTACCAGGATCCCGCGGGCCCCGGACCCCCGCACGTCAGGGCGGCCCCGAGCGCGGGAGGTGTGCGTGGAGGTGGCCCGCTCCGGCGGTCGGGCGTCGTCGACCGCTCCGGCAGTCGGGCGTCCTCGACCCGGCCCAGTCGTTCGGGATCGTCGGCCCGCTCCGTTCGTCGTGCGTCGTCGACCCGGCACGGCCGTCGTGCGTCCTCGGCCCGGCCGTCGTGCGTCCTCGGCCCGGCCCGGCCCGGCCGTCAGGCGCCGGCGCCTCGCTCCTCACGGATCTCGGAGACGACGCGCGCGGCGGTCTGCCGTACACCCTCCGTCACGGTCAGGAAGTGCCAGTAGTCGGGGTGACGCCCCTCAAGGGCTGTGACGGCCTGGTCGAGCCGGGCCACCGCGTCGTCGAGCGGCCGCGCGTGGCGTGGCTCGGGCGTGTGACGTCCGTCCATGGCGAGGCGCTGGGCGTCGCGGATCGCGAACCGGGTGCGCTGGATCTCCTGCTGCGGATCCTTGGCCACGGCGTCCAGCCGCTGCAACCGGTCACCGGCAGCGGACACCGCCTCGTCCGTGGCGTTGAGCAGGGCCCGTACCGTACTCAGCCTCGACGTGGCATCCGCCCAGCGCTGCTCGTCGCGCGCCTTCGCGGCCTCCTTGAGCTTCTCCTCGGCCTGGCGCACATTGACGGCCGCCTGCTCGGGAACCGGCTGGAGATCCTGCCAGCAGGCCGCCGAGAAGCGCCGCCGCAGTTCGCTGAGCACGGGCTCGACGGAGCCCGACCGGGTGGTCAGCGCCTGGGCCCGCGTACGCAGGGTGACCAGCCGCTTGTCGATCTCGGCGGCCCGCTCGGGCAGCTGCGCCGCCTCCGCGCGTACGGCTTCGGCGTCGCGCAGCACTTGATCGGCGCGCTGGAGGGTTTCGGGCACGCCGTGCCGGCCGGCGCCCTGGTTGAGCTTGGTCAGCTCGGGGGCGAGGGCCGCGAGGCGCGCGGCGAGATCGTCCGCCCGCAGTCCGGACGCCCGCACCGCGTCGAGAGCATTGCTCGCGGCCAGGAGCGCCTGTCGCGCCCGCTCCACGGCGGGGGCGAGCCGGGCGAGCTGCGTCTCGGCGGTTCCGAGCAGCGGACCGAGCCCGGCGGCGAACCGGTCCAGCTCGCCCTTGGTGCGTACGAGCTCGTCCTTGGCGGAGGTCAGCTCGGCCCGGGCACGGGAGGCGACGGAGGGCTCAAGATCGTCCCGGTCGAGATCGTGTGCGTCGACGGCCGTGATGTAGGCGTGGCTGGCCTCGTCGATGCGCCGTCCCAGAGCGGCGAAGCCGTCGACGGCGCTCCGGGCGGCCGGCGAACTGTCCACGGCCGTGATGGTCTCGATGGAGATCTGCAGATCGCGCTGGGCGGTGTCGAGCTCGTAGAAGGCCTCGGCGGCGGCATCCTTCGCGGCCTGCGCCTCGGCCCGCTGCCCCTCTCCACGCCCGCCGAACCATCGCCTCGTACCACCCCCGGCGAAGGCGGCAGGCACAGCCGCGGCGAGCAACGGCACGGGCAGCAGCATCAACACCAGGACGTCACGGACACCGCGACCGCGACCGCGTCCGTCCGGACCGACAGGGACATCACCGGCGGCGGAACTGACGGCGGAACTCCCCCCCGCTCTGGCCTGCGGCTTCGCGTGTGTCGCCGTCACATCCCTCTCCCGTGCTGTTTCGCCCTGCCCGGTACATTCTCCCACCAGGTAAGGACGAACACACGAGCCCGTTAGTTCGCAGTTCGCACCGTGACTTCGCCGTTGTCGCTGTGCGCCTTCACCGCGTGCGGGCTGTCGTCACTGCGGGGAACGGCCACGGAGACGTCCCCGTTGTCGGCCGACGCGGACACGGCGTACCGGTCCGCGCCGGCAGGCAGGTCGATGGTGATGCTCCCGTTGTCACTGACGGTGTCCACGAGATCGGGGACACGGCTGAAGTCGAGCCTCACCGCGCCGTTGTCCGAACGGGCCACCACAGAAGCCCCCGAAAGCCGCTCGCCACGCACGGAGCCGTTGTCGCTCTTCAGCTCCAGCGGCCCGGTGACGTCCCGGACGACGACTCCACCGTTGTCGGAGAAGAGCTTGAGCGGTGTACCGAACCCGGACGCGGTGACCTTCCCGTTGTCCGCGTCCACGGTCAGGGCGAGCCCGCGAGGCACCTTCACCTCATGGTGCGCGCCGCAGTCGCTGATGAGCGCGTCGCACTTCACCCGAAGCGTCAGCTTGTCGCCCTCCAGCTTCCACACGGGATCCGGCCCCGTCCCGAGCACGACCCACCCGTCGACCCTGCGCGTCACCTCGATCTGCTCCACATCGGCGGGCACCACATCGACGGTGGAGTTCTCCGCATCGATGGTCAGCGCCTTCCCGCTGTACGCGAACGACTTGTGCTCGGCGGGCGCGTCCTCCACGTCGGTGCTCCCACACCCACTGAGCACACCCACGAGGAGAACGGCACCCCCGGAGGCCACGAGGACGTTCGTACGGGCACGGGTGCGGCTACGGATGGTCATGGTGGTGAGTCCCCCTGGCTGGCTCTGCCGATGTGCCTCCACCGTACGGAGCGCCCGGGGCCGGGACGATCCGGCCGGCTACCGTCTCGGGGTGGGGATATCCCCCGTACGGATTTCCCCCGTACGGCCTCCGGGACGGGGGCCCGGGCGCGAGCAACCGATTGTCGACGGGTGCCGTGAGGCATGTAACCTGTTGCCTCATCCACGGGTGCGTAGCTCAGGGGTAGAGCGCTGCTCTTACAAAGCAGATGTCGGCGGTTCGAAACCGTCCGCGCCCACCAGTACGAAGGCCCCCAACCGATCATGGTTGGGGGCCTTTGACATCTACTTCTGACATCAACGGACGCAGTCATCCACGGTCTGGACGCTGCCGCTTAAGCATGCGGTCGAGGTGACTCACGGCCTCGCGCTGCGTGTCCTGGACGACGTGGGCGTAGATGTTCATCGTGACCGCGATCTGACTGTGGCCGAGGATCTCCATCACGACGCGGGGAGCGACGCCGGCGGCGGTGAGCAGGGTTGCGCAGCCATGCCGGGCATCGTGAAGCCGGATGACGCGGAGTCCGGCGGACGCGGCGACGCGGGTGAACGAGCGGTACAGGTTCCGGGGCTCGATCGGCCGGCCGGTCCGTGTGGTGAAGACGTAGCCGGTCTCCTCCCACTGATCACCGACAGCGTCCCGCAGAGCAGCTTGCCGCAGCCGTTCCCAACGGAGCGGAGCGACGCAGAGGGCGGGCAGGGGCAGCGTCTGCTTCCTGCGGCGCCCCTTGGGATCGTCCTCGTACGCCTCACCGCGAGTAACAGCCGCCAGGAGACCCCGTCAACGCCGCTCCACTCCGTGTCCGTAGCCGGAGTGGTAAGCACACGACGGCCCGAAGCTTGCCCACCACTGAGGGACTCTCAGAAAGCCCCAGCCCAGGAACGCTGGTCCCGCGCCACGGCATACACGGCTTCCACTTGCTCAGGCCGCAGAGCCCCGGCCAAGGGCGCCAAGGCAGCCAGGCCCCGTTCGTCGAGCGCCCGCACGTCGCGAAGCGAAGGCACCACAGTAAGGCCGGCCGGGTGGACGAAGACGAGCACTGGGCTCACCACAACAGGGAAGTCGCATCCTCGTTCGAGCACGTCCTTCACGATCGCAGCCTCGCGCCGACTGCTCCGGAGGTATGGGCGCCCCTCCCCATGGTTGATCCGGACAGCATGGTCACCGACCCAGACCGACTTGTTGCGATGGTTCTTCGTGTTGATCGAGAAGACACCGCCGAGCCCTATGAGCAGGTGGTCGATATCCCAGGTCGGGGAGAGCGGTACGGAGTGCAGCATGCGCCAGTTGCGCCGTGTCAGCCGTGCCAGTTCACGACTGACGACGCGTTCACCACGGAGTCCGGCTTTCCAGGAATCAGCCTCGGTGGGACGCCGCAGCATCCACGCGCGGCAGCGCTCCAGCAGGCCCGGGGAGACTTCTTTGATCTTGTCTCTCAGTGCGTCACCAGGACGTCGTAGAGCCAAGTCGTGTTCCGGTGGAGGGGGAAGTCGCGTCGGCGCGATCACAACGGGCGGAGTCACCGAACGGGTGATGTACGGGGCCAGGGCATCCAAGATCGGCTGACGTAAGGCCTCGTCCTTGACCTCGATATGCCCACTGTTCCGATCGAACCATGCCACTGCCGTGCCATCAGACGTGTTCACGTATAGCCGGTCCAGTCCATGGCGCTTCCACTTCGACACTCGTAACCCAGTCACGCCCGCCCCCAGCATTCCGCGTACCCGTACCACCATGGGATCAGGAGCGAACTCACTCCACAAGGTCGCCCCATGCCGCTGCTCCAGCGAGCTGTTACAGGTTTCTCTACCTCATCAAGGCACCCGGCTGCGCTCCGCTCCGCCGGGCGCGCTTCCCGGCTCTGGCTGCGCCCGCGCTCCTGCCTCCGGCCCGCTCGTCGCTGCCGCCGCCGACGCGCGCCCACAACTGGATAGGCCCGGGGGGCATGAGACGAGAACCAAGCCCGCGGCTTCAAGATGATGCCTCCGGCGGGGGCGCTCAGACTCCGGGATGGGAAGGGGCGCCGTTCGCGAGTGCCGGCCGGAGCGTGGCGAGCGTCGCGGGGCCCCCATCCCGTCCACCTTCGACCCAGGCAGAGCCGAGCAGTCGCGGCCCCGGGCGTCAAGGTCGTTCGTACAGTGGCGCGCTCCACCTTGACGCCCTGAACCACGCCCGCTCCACGATATGTGGGTCGAAGGCGGACGGGATGGGAGCTGGGTGCGTGGTGAGTAGGAAGGTCGTGCGGAAGTCCGCCTCCCCCGAGTAGAGGCTCACAGGGTCATTGCCAAGGGGAGAAAAAAAAAGTTGCCTCCTTGGTGCTACGAATGTGCCACTATGTGTCTTCATGGAAGGTGAAGCGTTGGAACGAGACTCGATACCCGTGGCGCGCTTGGTGCGGTTCTTTATTACCTTGCCTGAGCCCCTTGCGATTTCTGACGGGTACGAATGGCATAGGGAATTCGAGCATGATCCATCTGTTGGCACTATCCAGCAGTTTGTAAACCTGGTTTTCATGCAGTCTGACGGGATGTCTCGGCAGCAAGGGGCTCTCGCTGCGACTTTCGAAGCTCTCAGGCGCGCCAAGGGGGAACCGCAAGCGGACGGCATGCTTGACGCTTCCGCTATGACTGGTCAGTACACGACGGTCATGGCAACGACTGTCGACGACAGAACCCGCAATACGGAAGCCCAATGGAGTCGCGCACAAGATGTTCCGTCAGAGATCGACCCGTTCAATCGCTGCATCGAGGAGATCGCGCGATTCACCCGCTCGTACCGTGCGGCCCTTGAAGCCCCATGTCTAGTTCCCACTTACGAGAAGATTGGTCCCCTTATTCCCTACCAGATGGGTGACTTTACCCCTATGAAGTCCGAAGATGGCGAGGAAGCTGGGTTCAGGGTATCCGTTTGGGGGGAGGGAGGGGCGATGATGCTTGATCATGTCAACATGTCGGACTTCCCGGCTGGTGATCAGATGAAGCCTGAAGATGCGGGCCACATTGATTACTACATGGATATGCTAAATCAAGGAAACCCTCTATTTCTATGGAAAGAGAGGTTTGTCGAAGCTCGAACTGCACTGTTTCGGGAGGGGAGGTACGGTGCGGCGGTAACCTTGAGTAACACAGCAAGCGAGGTTTTGCTTGACGGTCTTTTGTCAGTCTTGTGCTGGGAGGTAGGGAAAAGGCCGGAGGAAGTGGCCGGCATATTTACTGAGGGGCGCCTAGCCCGTCGAGTCAAGTCGAATTTCTCTGAGCTGCTTGGCGGCAATTGGTCTCTCGATGGCACGGGTCCCGTCGCTAACTGGTTCCACAAGTGCTATCGCCTGCGACATCGAGTAGTTCACGGCGGATATATCCCAACACGCTTGGAAGCGCAGGCGGCGATAGACGCTACCCTTTCCCTTTCTAATTATTGCTGGGACCGCCTGGTTGCCAAAAAGAAGAAGTTCCCTCGTGTTGTTCTGATGGTCGTCGCAGAGGAAGGCTTGCGTAGGCGCGGTAAATGGTGTCACTTCATGCGTAACTTCGTGCGCGACGTCGCCCCCGTCGAACCCTCGTGGCTGGACGCATCTCATGCATGGCGGAGCGAGATGTATGACGCGCTGCTGTCGGGGGACTGATCCTCCAGGTGTCCAGCGTTTCTATCAGCTACCCGGCTACTGACATCTACGGCTGACATCAACGTCGCCGGACGAGCGGGCACACCAGCGCATCCGTCTGGCAGTCGCAGCCGGATGGCGGAAGGAGTCTGCGGGCTACCGGCCGAACTTACAAATCGGGTGTCTCCTGTGAGTGCCGCCCGCTCAGAACCCCGGGCCAGAGGCCGGCTGTCAGACCCCGGTGGGAGGGTGGAGCCATGCAGGACGCGCTCTTTGACTCGGCGGACGAGACTCCGGAACATGCCGTGATCGCTCGCTTCCATTTGGGCGGCGACGAGTTCGGTGAACCTGGACAGAGGTCCCTGGTCTTTGAAGCCGAGCGGTCCATCGGTGCCGCGGTCGCAGCCGCTGGTGTTGGTGAGGTCGACGGCAATGAGTTCGGCGGGGGAGAGGTTGTGATCTACGCCTATGGTCCTGATGCCGAAGCGTTGTTCCGGGTGATGGAGCCCGGGTTGCGCATGCTTCCGTTTCGGCCGGCGCACGTCGTGCTGCGCTATGGGGAGCCCGGTGACGACGTCGTGAGCGAGCGTGTTGAGTTCTAGGCGCGCGTGCCAGATGCGTGCCAGATCGAGCGGGCAGCCGCGGTCATTCGGGGAACGTCACGGCGTCAGCAACTGGTGATCGCCGTCGCAGCGCACAGACAGACTGAGCTGCGCTGATGAGCCAGAGGTCGATGCCAGGCTTACAAAGCAGATGTCGGCGGTTCTAAACCGTCCGCGCCGACCAGCAGGACATACGGAGAAGGCCCAGGTCACCGGCAGTACGCCGAGAGCCTGGGCCTTGTTCGTTCCACCGCGATTCGGTGCTGCCGTCGAAGTCGGCGGAGCGGATGGGGCGGACGTCGAGTCGTCGGCCGAAGGCGAAGGGGTGGGCGCGGCCGTGGAGGACAGGGCCGGGGCCTCCGCGGCGGCGGGATACGACCCGGATCATCGCGTCTGCGAGAAGGCCTGGGGTGGCCCTGGTCGGGGGGAGGGCGGCACCGCAGTCCGGGCCGTGCAGGGTGGATCAGGGCGGTCGTCGGGCGGCGGATGCTTGGCGGTTGAGGCCGCCCGGAGAGCCCACCCTGTGTCCGTGCTGCTCTCGCGGTCCCTGAGGGGATTCAAGGGAGCTTCGCCGTTGCAGTCGTTCCGTGGAGGTGCCGACCGCTGGCCTCATGGAGGATGAGGGGGGCGGGGATCTACGGCCTGCAACATAGTCCCGAGGTGGCTCCCGGGGACCTTTGTGCCCACCCCCCTTGACCGCGGACCTCGAAGGTTCTCTGACCGGTCTCCATCCACCAGCCAATCTAGCAAGTGGCACTGACAACGGCCCGGCCGCAGGAGGCGCGACGGTGGCTCGCTGTTGTACCGCAGCGGAGTGCCGCAATCAGAGCCCCCCGCGTCCGGCCGCTGGTGGCTTGCTGCGGTCTCGTAGCGGCCGGTCCGGTATGACCGTCACCGACCGAACCGGCTGGAGCTACGGATCAGAAGGTAGCCGTGCCGGGACAGTGCCACCAGGTGCGGTGAGAGAGCAGTCAGCGGGGACCGGCGTACGGCTGGTCCGGCGGGGTGCCAGCCATTGTTACCCCAGATCAGCGGCCCGTTGGGGGCTGGCTCACCAGCGATTCCCGAGCTGAGGGTCAGTCCACCGCAGCCAAGGGTCGCGTTGCTGGGATGTTGACCGATTCCGTACCCACCTGCCCCGGTGCGGCGGCCCGTTGAAGGCCGGGCGATGGCGCTTTGTCACCGCGAGGAGGACGACCGCCGAACCTGCCATGCGGTCTGGCGCCTCACCCGACTTGCGAAGTGGAAATCGGTACCTGGCGCGTGAGATCTTCCTAGGGTGACAGACGCACAGCTTCCCCCGGGGTGGACCCTTCAGCGGATCCGTGACGTATCCGGGGACCAAGAGGCCGTCGTCCTTGATGCGAACCGGTCGGTGAAATGGGTGGTAGGCACCTCCGCCGGAGTGGAGGAGCTCCTGCACCCGGAAATCGTTCTCGGGTTCCACGGCCTGTGCCTCGTGAAACCCCTCCACGATGACGACTGGTACATGGGCAGCCTGTACGACGACGGCAGCATCGGCTGTTGGGCAGTCTGCAACAGCTTCTACGACGGGCTACGCGGCCTGTAGTGACCCAGGATGCCTCTCCAATGACTGCTCCATGACTGAGGCGGAGGAGGGGCCCGCAGGGGACCGGCAAAGCTCATGGGCGTGGGATGAGTGCAGACCTCAGTCCCCCGGCATCATCAGACGCTGCGTCGTAGACGGCGCACCGCCCCCTTCGTGGCAAACGATCTTGGCCGTCCGGCGTCGGCCGTGTGCACCGGGCGCACCTGAGAGCCGTCGTCTGCGACGCCTTGTCGGGGACGGCGTCAGGTGCTGCTCGTCGCCACGCGCCTGTTGTCGAGGTGGAGGCGCATTGCGCCGTCGACCGGACACCGTAGGCCGACCGACAGGTGGCGGACCTGGCCGTTCGCGTCAAAGGCGTATGCGATCGCCGCCTCGAAAACGTCGTGTCCGGCCGGACACACGGGCGCAGTCGACGTGCCGAGGGCCGTTGACAGTTGGGGGCGTGGAGGAGCGGACGGTGCGAGCTCCCAGGTGGATCCGCCTTCGTGGACATCTCCGTCCGCTATGCCGACCGGCAGGCAGCAGCCCTCGCAGAAGCACTCGTCCGCAGCCACTTCGAATTGGTCCCAGTCGCACCACCGGCAGACGATGGGCGTGATCAGCACCCGCCCGAGCGGCGCCCGAAGTACGGTCCGGCCCAGCAGCGACACCAGGCAGTCGTCCTTCGCCGTCGCCTCACCTGCTGGTCCGGCGGCTGTCCACCCCGCCCTGTCTTCCATGGCAGGGATACTCGCACGGGCCGGACCGGGAAGGCTTCGCCGTCAGACCTCCCCGGTCCCGGACCGGGCCCTCACAGTGACTGTCCCGGACCGGATCCTGTCGGTGACTGTCCCGGACCGGGCCCTGTCGGTGACTGCTGACAGGATCCGAGGGTGCTGATCAAGGGATACGACAACGGCCCGTTGGTGG
Source organism: Streptomyces sp. NPDC005761 (assembly GCF_040630635.1). Taxonomy (NCBI): domain Bacteria; kingdom Bacillati; phylum Actinomycetota; class Actinomycetes; order Kitasatosporales; family Streptomycetaceae; genus Streptomyces; species Streptomyces sp. NPDC005761. The sequence continues at coordinate 188,494 of NZ_JBEXXX010000005.1, forward strand.
CCGGCGAGTCACTGCTGGCCCGTCCGGGCTTCTGGTCGAACCACCTCCTGGCCTTGTGCGGTGACGGGGCTTGTGCCGAGCGGCCGATCCCGGAGTGGTTCGGCGATGACGGCGCCGATGCCGACGCTCTGTCCGAGACCCTCTTCGATCCCGAGCATTGGCCGGTCTTCAGGGTGCCCGCCACGGACCGTCCCGGAGTCGTGGTGATCTACCGAAACCTGGTGGGTGACTACGGCACCGACTACCTCCTCATGCATCCGGAAGGGAGCAGCGCCCAGCAGAACGCCAGTGGGGAAGGGGTGTTCTCGGGGGCGGGGCTGACGTGGCACGAACTGGTTCGGATCGCTGACAACCCGCCCTCCAAGACGGAAGGGGTCCAGGACGCGGCCGCCCGACTTCTTCTGGTGCTCCCCCTCCTTGCCGACATGGACCTGCCGGGCTCGGCCTCGGCAAGGCTCACCGCCGCCCTGACCGTGGTGGGCGCGCCACATCGCTCTGCCTTCACCGCGGCGGAACACCTCCTCGCCCACCTCAGAGGACGATCCCGGCACGATCCCACGTGGGGGTCCCCGCTGAGCGGGAGCCAAGACCCCGGGCAACGCCTAGGTAAGGGCACATGGCCCGCCGCTGGTTGGGTGTGGCCGTGAGCCGGCATCGTCGGTGCGGATGGTCGTGCTGGGCGGGCGACCTGAGCGGTGAGCCTTGATCGGCGTCGGGCTTGCTGATTGGGTGGCCGGCATGACTGAGCTCGGACCCGTCGCCTGGCCGCCTGCCCCGATCAGGACCGAAAGGCTCTTGCTCCGTGGGGCCGAGGCCCGGGACCGTGCGGTGTTCGTCGAGCTGTTGGCGTCGCCGGAGGTGCACACCTACCTCGGTGGCCCTCGCCCCCGTGACGAGCTCGAACGTGAGATGCCCGAGGCGCCCGGGCGGTGGCCCGGGAGCTTCGTTGTCGACCTCGACGGGGTGATGGTCGGACAGATCCTGCTCAGGAGGGCAACGGAGCACCGTCGCCCGGCTGCTGTGGGGAAGGTGGACCTCGGCTATCTGTTCCTGCCGCGGGTGTGGGGATGCGGGTACGCCGCCGAGGCGTGCGCGGCCGTACTCGACTGGTTCGAAGGTGTCCTTCCCGGCGAGCCGGTGGTGCTCACCACCCAGACCGCCAACGTCGGCTCGATGCGCCTTGCCGCAAAACTGGGGTTCACTGAGGTGGAGCGGTTCCATGCCTGGGACGCCGAGCAATGGCTCGGCCGGCGGTCGCCGGGGACCAGCGGCGTCACCAACTCAGCGCCCAGGAAGGGCGCCTGACCATGGGGCCGTCAACAGGCGCCCAGGTGCGCTTCAGCGCGTAGTCAAGTCACCGCGCCCTTGGGTACGCAGCAGGCTGTCCGGATGCGACGAAGCGGCGGAACCGGCCGGATTCGAACCGGCGTCCTCGCGGTTTTGGAGACCGCGCGCGACGACCTCTGCGCTACGGTTCCGCCCCGCCCGCCATCCTAGAAGAGCGTGCGTCGAAGAGCGTGCGTCGGGCCCCGCATGTGCGGGGCGATCCCTGGCATGGCTGGCCCATCGGTTGCCGCGATCAGGCCGCGCAGGGGCTTCCGAAGGCGGAGCCCGAAGCCGCCTTGCACGCGCCGCGGAGTACGGCCGCCGCCGGTCCCGGGCAGGCTTCGTCCGGGTCTGCTGCTAACCTCCGGCCTCGTGAACGACAGCGTGTACGTGGGCAAGGCGGGCAAGGATGCGGCACTGGACCGGGGATGGCTCCTCGGGCATTTCAAGGACGTCGGCGACCCGCGTCACAGCGAGGATGTAGAGATCAAATGGGGTGTGCACCCTCCTGGGGACGAGCGCCTGCAATGGGTGAAGGGCGAACACCGTACGGCTCTCCTGGTCCTGATCAGCGGCCGCTTCCGTGTTGAACTCCCTGGCCGCAGCGTTCTTCTGGAAGAGCAGGGCGATTACGTCGTGTGGGGGCACGGGGTCGACCACTCGTGGTTCGCGGAGGAGGAGTCGGTGGTACTGACCGTTCGCTGGCCGTCCGTGCCCGGCTATGCCGTGGGGAAGTAGGTACGGGACCGATCTTGGCGAAGACGGCCGCTGTGATCGGCACACAGGGACGAGGGCGGTGGGCCGACCGGCACCGGAAGCAGCGCGACGCCCACCGCATCCGAGTCACCGAGGGCTCCATACGGGGAGTCAGCAACACCGCGTCCACAGGATGGAATTGAGTGAGGGCCCTCCCTTCCGCTCGCGCCGCGGGAGCGTGTCAGGGCTCCGAAACCGTGCGGGCGTCGCCCGTCTGATGCCGGCAGACACTCGGCGGACCCGGCTCCTGTTCGTACGGGAGGTGTCTGCCCAGGCGCGCCAGCGGGGAGAACGCCATGAACAGCGGGGACAGGGAGAGGGCGACGGCGGTGACCAGCAGACTCGTACGCAGTCCCCAGTGACCCGCCAGGAAGCCGCCCAGCAGGGAGCCGACCGGGGTGAGGCCCATGCCGGCGAAGTTGATCGTCGCCACGACCCGGCCCTGTATCCGCACGGGCGTGACGGCCTGCCGCACGGCCATCATCGTGACGTTGACCAGTTGGCCGAACGTGCCGAAGAGAAGGTTGACGCCGACGAGTACGGGCAGCGTGACGGCTGCCGAGCCCTGCAGCGCGGGTACGCACAGCATCACGCCGTCCGCGACGAACGCCGAGTACACCAGGACCCTGCCGTATCCGAACCGGCCCGGCAGCCCCGCAGCCAGCAGCGACCCCACGACCGCGCCCGGACCCATCGCGGCGAGCGCCAGTCCGATGGCCGTGCCCGACAGGTGCAGTCCGCGCGGGAGGTACAGCAGATAGACGGTCATCAGGGCGGCGAACCAGAACTGGAACAGGGCCGAGGCCGCACCCACCGCCCGCAGCGAGGAGTTGCCGGTCACGAAGCGCAGGCCCTCCTGGATCTGCCGTAGGACGCGGACCGGGCCGTCACCACGCTCCGGGAGCTGCTCAGGCCCGCGGATCCGCCAGATCGACACGGACGACAGAGCGAAGAAGAACGCGCCGGTGACGACGGCCACCGGGCCCGAGAACAGCGACACCAGCGCGCCACCGAGCGCCGGGCCACCGATCTGCGCCGCCGATCTGCTGCCCTCCAGCGCACTGTTGCCCTGCAGCAACCGCTCGCGGTCCACCAGCCGTACGAGCGAGGCCTGGTACGCCACGTCGAAGAACACGCTCAGCACGCCCACGAGCAGCGCGACCACCAGCAGGACCGGCAGCCCGAGGAGGCCGAACAGGTACGCCGCAGGGATCGCCCCGAGCGCGAGTGCCCGTCCGCAGTCCGCCAGCACCATCACCGAACGCGCGCGGCGACGGTCCACCCATGCGCCCGCGAAGAGCGAGAGCAGCAGGATCGGCGCCTGCTCCACCGCCCGCAGGGCGCCGAGCCGGCCGGAACCTGCGTCGAGCGACACCACGGCGATCAGCGGCAGGATCACCTGTGTGGCCTGCGCCCCGAACTGGGACGCGGTCTGGCCCACCCACAGTCTGCGGAAGTCCGTGTCCCGCCACAGACCGGGTGCGGAGCCGGCCCGGTTGCTGTCGGCCGCCTTCATCGCGCGCCCCGTTCGGACGCTTCAGGCCTGGCCGGGCCGGGAGTTGGCGTGGGCGTGGTTCGGGTGTGCGGTACCGGTTGCACGGAGACCCCTTGAGCTGCGGAGGACAGAGCTCGCCGGCCGGGGCACGGGAACGTGCGCCGGCGGTTCGGGCGAGAAGGGCTCGCTGCGCCGCAGAGCAAGGGCGGCACGCGATGACGGGTCGATCACGACCTGCGACGTCAGCGCGTGCCCGGGCGACCGGGCATTCCCAACTCCTGCCTCGGGGGGATCACGTGGTGGATCGAAGAGTAGCCGTCGGGGTCCCGGAGGGGGAGCGAGTTCTTCACCCCGCAATCGGCTCGCGGCGGGCCCGGGCAGCAGGCGATGGTTGACGGGAATGCGTCACCGGCCGGGGGAGGCGGGGTGACGCGTGGTGGCGAGACAGCAGGGGCGCAGGGTGAGCAGAAGGCGTTACGTGGCCAGGGGTGTCCCGGGCGGCTACCGGATCTGGGACAACCGGGGGCGTAAGTGGTGGGGGGACCACTATGAGCTCTGCCCGGACGACCTCCTGCGCGAGCTGAACGGCGAAGCGAACCGGGACGCGATCACCGCCCTCATGAAGCGGTACAGGGCGCTCAAGCGGTAGGGGGGGGCAGGGGCCGGCCGCGGGGGCGACGAGGTCGCGCTATCCGCAGGAGCAGGACGACGCGTAGTACCCGAAGAACATCGCGACCGTGGCCGTGCACGCTGCCACTGCCGCCAGGCGGCCCCTGCGCGAGGTGCCGGCCGGGCGACGCAGTTCCCACGTGCCGTAACAGAGGAACACGGTGAGGAGCGCGGCCAGGCCACCGGTGAGCAGCGGGCTCTGCTGCCACCCCCACACGGCCGAAATGAACAAGCCTGCCAGGACGAGGCAGGCTGCCGCGCTCAGAAGGATCTCGCCCACGGTCTCGACGACGAATTCGACGACGAATTCGCGCACGCCCCGGCCCGCCTCGCGCGTCCGCCGCCATGGGCGTTCGCGCACCTTGTCCGCTGCCATCCGCCGGCCCACCCGCCCCCTCGCCGACCGTGCGTCCGGTCGACCGTGCCCGAACGATACGCGGTGCCACGGGCCGGAGGGAGAGAGTCCGGCCCTCCGCTAAAGGAGCGTGTGGACACGTCCTGCCGCGCCCACCCCGTTCACCCGTTCGGCCGCGTCGGGTAGCCGCTCCCGGACGCGCCGAGCAGGGTCGGGTCCGACGCTCAGTTCCACCGGCCGAGGAGTCCTCATGGCACAGACCGCGCCCGCACCGGGCAATTCTTCCCAGCCTCCGTCCCATCCCGGGGGCATCAACTCCTGGGCGGCGGGCGGGATCATGTTCGCCGGCGTTCTGCTGATGGTCGACGGGGTGCTGGGTGCGATCAAGGGCATCGCCGGCATCGCGTCGAACGACGTCTACGCACGGATCGACGACTACGTGTTCAAGTTCAACACGACCGCCTGGGGATGGATCCACCTCGTCCTCGGCATCATCATCGCCGTCGTCGGCTGGGGCATCCTCAAAGGGGCGAAATGGGCGCGCGGAGTCGGTGTCGGGCTCGCGGCGCTCAACATGATCGCCAACTTCATGTGGCTGCCCTACCAGCCCGTCTGGGCCGTCGTCTCCCTCGCCATCGACACCTTCGTGATCTGGGCGCTGTGTACGGACCGCTCCAAGGCGGTCATCTGACCGGTACGGACGACGGTCCCGGCCCCGTGGCGGCAGCTGCTGCCGCCGGGCCGGGACCGTTCCCGTCTTCCCGGTGCCGGGGGCGACGCCCTCCCGCCGGCGGGGGCGGGACGTTGTCAGTGGCGCGGTCCACACTGGAGACATGTGCCGAAGCATCAAGACCCTTCGCCCTCCGGCCCTCCCCGAAGAGGCCACCGAGGAGGACATCCGCGCCGCCGCTCTGCAGTTCGTCCGCAAGGTGTCCGGCTTCCGCGCCCCGGCCGCGCACAACAGGGAAGTCTTCGACCGGGCCGTCGACGAGATCACCGAGGCGACCGCCCGGCTGCTGGACGGCCTGGAAGTGCGGGGTGGTGTCAGGACGCCGTAGGGACCGAGACGGGGGAGGCGGAAGCGGCGGCGGCCGCGGCAGCGGCGGGGCGCTTCATCAGGAGTGCGGCGAACGCCCCCGCGACGAACAGGGCCAGGACCGAGAGGGCCGTGCCCAGCCAGCTCGCGCCGAGCCAGTGTGCGCCGAAGTAGCCGAGGCCCACGCTGTAGCCCGCCCAGGCCACCCCCGCCACGGCGGACCACGGCAGGAATTCCTTCACGTCGCGGTGCGAGGCGCCCGCGCCCAGCGAGACGACGGACCGGCCGGCCGGTGCGAAGCGTGCGATGACGACGAGGACTCCGCCGCCGCGGCTCAGCGCGGCGCCGAGACGTTCCTGCGCCGAGGTGAGACGGCGGGAGCGGGCGATGGCCCGGTCCAGGCGCTCGCCGCCGCGCCAGGCCAGCCGGTACGCGACGAGGTCGCCGAGGACCGAGGCGGTGGCCGCGCAGAGGATCAGGGCCAGGACCGAGGGGACCTCGGTCACGTGACGGGCCGCGCCCGCGGCGTCGGCGGCCACGGAGGTGGTGCCTGCGGCAGCGGCCGTGGCCGCCGTGATCACGAGGACACCGCTCGGCAGTACGGGGAGGAAGACGTCCAGCAGTACGGAGAGGGCGACCACGGCGTAGATCCATGGGCTGCCGGTCAGCGCACCCACATGCTCGAGCACCTTCTACTCCCCGATCAGTGACAACGCCGCGACGTCGCAGGGGAGCGGCAGGAGCGGCAGGTTCAGCTGTACAGCGTACGCCTGCCGTTCACCTGGAGATCCATATATATGCGCGATGTTGGGCATCTCACGTGTGCCGCAGACGTACCGCGCGCACCCGCACTGCCCCTGCCGGCATGCCTCGGGCCCGCCGGGGAGCGGTTCCCGGCGGGCCCGAGGTCGTGCGGTCTGCCCAGTCGGCCCGGTCGGCGCGGGTCGGTGCGGTGGGTGGGAGCGGTCAGGCGGCGACCGGGGTGCTCACCTCCGGTGCGCGGTCCTGGTCGTCCTTCACGGTGGTGCGGGACGTAAACAGCCGGTCCAGGGCCAGGGCGCCGGGGCCGGTGAAGACGAGCAGCAGGAAGGCCCAGCAGTAGACGGCCGAGGGCTCGCCGCCGTTCTCCAGCGGGAAGAGCGCTTCGGGCTGGTGGACCTTGAAGTACGCGTACGCCATCGAGCCGGATGCGACGAGGGCGGCGATACGGGTGCCGAGGCCCAGCACCACGAAGCCGCCGCCGACGAGCTGGATGACCGCCGCGTACCAGCCGGGCCAGGTGCCGGCGGGTATGGACCCGCCGCCCATGGCGCCGCCGAGTACGCCGAAGAGTGACGCGGCACCGTGGCAGGCGAAGAGCAGGCCTACGACGATGCGGAAGAGCGCCAGGGCATAGGGCTGTGCCTGATTCAGGCGTGTGTACATGTGGGGAGAGCTCCTTCGGTCTGGTGGGGACGTGAACCGACTGAGCGCCACAGATTAGGTAGGCCTCACCAATACTTGCAAGTTCAACGTTTTGTCGACTGGCCGAAACTCGGCGGGGTCTCATCGGTCAGTGGATGATCGAAGGCCAGCTCCAGTACGGTCCCCGTTTTCGTCGACTTGGCCTGAACCAATGACAGCGCGGCTTTCCGGCCACGCAAAGTGAGCGTCATCAACTGATTGCCGAACCACGGCCCGCCCGTCCTGTGCCACCGCATCGACGGCGGGCCGGTGCGCCCGTGCCGCGCCAGCAGCCGGCCGAGCAGTCGTCCCGCGCCGCTCCAGGCGAAACGGAATCCGGCCTTGAGCGGTGCGGGAATGGAGTTGTGGACGGGAGAGCAGGTCAGCTGCAGGACACGGGCGGCCGGTGTGTCACGGGGGGCAAAGGCGGACGCGTGGGGCTCCGCGATGTACGCATGGTGCACATCGCCCGACAGCACGCATACCGTCGCCGGAGCCTCCGGCCCCTCGGCCACCTCCCGGATCAGGTCCGTCAGCCGCCCGAACGACTCGGGGAAGGCCGCCCAATGTTCCAGGTCGGAGCGCTGTCTCAGGGACTCGCCGACCCGCGCCCAGCGGCCGTCGGGGCCGCCCCGCTCGCCCCGGCACAGCGCGGCGCTCCACTGCTCGGCGTCGTGGACCAGAGGCGGCAGCAGCCACGGCAGCGAGGTGCCGATCAGGAGGTGGTCGCAGGAACCGGGGTCGGCCAGTGCCGCGTCGCGCAGCCACTCCTCCTCCTGGGCCGGGAGCATCGAGCGCTGCTGTTCGTCGAGCACCCGGGCCGCGCGGCTGTCCACCATGAGCAGCCGTACTCGGCCGAAAATGCGTCGGTAGCTCCAGCGGGTGCGGGTGGGGTCGGCGGCTGCCCCGGCCGCGAAGCGGCGCACCGCCTCGGTACCGTCCGCGGTGGCGTGGACGGCCGTGTGGAGGGGGTCCGCGGCCAGTTCGGCGGGGGAGAGGTTGCCCAGGTGCTGATACACCCAGTACGACATCAGCCCGCTGACGATCCGCTCGTGCCACCAGGACGTGGCGCGGATGCCGGCCAGCCAGGCGGCGCTGGTGTTCCAGTCGTCGATGACGTCGTGATCGTCGAAGATCATGCAGCTGGGGATCGTCGAGAGCAGCCACCGCACCTCGGGGTCGCGCCATGACTCGTCGTACAGGAGGGTGTATTCGTCGTAGTCCGCCACCTCGGCCCCCGGCGGCTCGTTCAGATCGCGCCGGGCCGCCAGCTTGCGGCGGGTCGCCTGCGAGGTCTCGTCCGCGTACACCTGGTCGCCCAGGAGCAGCAGCACGTCCGGTCGCACGGCGTCGGGATCGGTGGCGAGCCGGGTGGCGAGGGTGTCCAGGGCGTCCGGCCCGACGGGGTCGCTCCGGCTCGGCCGATGGCCTTCGGCGGGTGGCGCCGCCCATCGGCAGGAGCCGAACGCGACCCGGACCGTCGCGGGCTCGGCCTTCTCACCTCCGTCCCCGTCCCCGGGTATCGGTGGGGTGGTGATCGTGCTCGCCGGGAACCGGTACTCCTCGGGCGGCCACACCTTGCGGTCGTCGAGCAGCACCTCGTACGCGGTCGTGGAGCCGGGTGTCAGGCCGGTCACCACCACCAGCGCGTAATGGTGACCGGCGACCGCGAAGGTGCGGCATGAGCCCGACGCCCCGTCCGCGCAACGGACTTCGGCCGTGCACGGCCTGTCGGCCTCGACCCAGACGGTCGCGGTGGAGGCGGTCTCCCAGTCGACGTACCGCAGCAGTGGTCCCAGGCGCAGCCCGGTCATGTGGTGCTCCTCGCGTCGTTCCGTACGGGACGGTGCCGTACGGCGTGTGTGTACGGCGGGTTCGTACCGTACGGAACGACGGGTGGTTCCGGAGGCCGGCCGACCGCCTCCGCTTCTTCTGCCCGGTTTCAGCAGCCGTTGAGCACGGACTGCAGGGCGCTCTTCTCGGCGGTGTCGACACTCAGGCCGTAGTAGTGCTTCACGTGCACCCAGGCGCGTACGTACGTGCACTTGTACGCGGTGCGGGACGGGAGCCAGGTCGCGGGGTCCTGGTCGCCCTTGGACTGGTTGACGTTGTCGGTGACCGCGATGAGCTGCGGACGCGTCAGATCGTTGGCGTACGACTGCCGTTGGGCCGTGGTCCAGCCGGAAGCGCCTGAGCGCCAGGCCTCGGCGAGCGGCACCATGTGGTCGATGTCCAGATCGGATGCGGCGGTCCAGGTGGCGCCGTCGTACTGCGAGTACCAACTGCCGCTGACGGCGGCGCAGCCGGAGTCCTGCGAGACGTTCGTGCCGTCGCGCTTGAGGACGACCTCGCGGGTGTTGCAGGCGCCCGACTGGGTGATCCAGTGCGGGAACTTGTCCCTGCTGTAACCGGTGGACGAGCCTTCCGCCTTCACGGTCAGCTCGCCCAGATACGTACGGGCGGTGGACGCCGAGACCGGAGTGGGCATGGCTGCCTGGGCGCTGGGGGCCGTGAGCAGTCCGGTCGTTGCGGCGAGGGCGGCGGATGCGGCGAGGACGGCTATGCGACGCGCGTAGACACCTGACATGCGAACTCCCTTGATGTGGGGGGTGACTGGACGGGTCCGTACGGAACGGCCCGGCCATCGTGGCGGCGCAGGGTTTCCGTGGGGTGGGCGCCAGGTAACAGAGTGGCGACATGGGCACGTCACATCAAGAGGTCTGACGAAGAGGCTCGGATCACGGGGGCGTACGCGAGTGAGTGCGCGGGCGTACGGAACTGAGGGGGCGGCAGTTCCGCGGAGTGGGGTGCGGGGGCGGGGGCGGCCTCGATACGGCCGCGGTGGGCCCCTTCGTGGCAGGCGGGCCCGGGGAAATCCGGTTCGTGGCGAGGGGCGGGGCTCGGGCGGTCCTAGGGTTGCGGCGTGCTGCTTCCGGTCAACATCACGCTCGGCGTCGTCCTGGCCCTGCTGCTCGCGGCCGCCGCGGCTGTCGCCTCGTTCGCCTCCCTCGGCCGCTCGCGCGAGATCGTCGTGGCCGGGCTGCGGGCCGCGGTGCAGCTCGCCGCGGTCTCCTCGCTCATCGGCTGGGTGGTCCACGCCCTCGCGCCGATGTTCGCGTTCATCGCGCTGATGTATGCCGTGGCCGTATGGACAGCGGGCCGCCGGATCACGGGAAACCGCACGTGGTGGTGGGTGGCCGTGCCTATCGCGGCGGGGGTCGCGCCGGTCGTCGCCGTGCTGCTGCTCACCGGCCTCGTGCCGGTCCGGGGCATCGCGCTGATCCCGGTGACGGGGATCCTCATCGGGGGAGCGCTGACCGCGACGGTGCTCGGCGGCCGTCGCGCGCTCGACGAACTGTCCACCCGGCGGGGGGAGGTGGAGGCGGCGATGGCCCTCGGATTCCTGGACCGTGACGCACGGCTGGAGGTCGCCCGGCCGGCGGCGTCGGACGCACTGCTGCCGGGGCTCGACCAGACGCGCACGGTGGGACTCGTCACGCTGCCCGGAGCCTTCGTGGGCATGCTGCTGGGCGGCGCGTCACCGGTCCAGGCGGGCGCCGTACAGCTGTTCGTGCTGGTGGCCCTGATGGCAGTCCAGGCCGCGGCCGTCGCCACCGTGCTGGAACTGGTGGCGCGGGGCCGGCTGCACCGCGACCCGGCGGAGGGGGCCGACGTGGAGCGCTGAGACCGTTCGGGCGGGCCGGGGCTTTCGTCCTGATCGGGCCTGCTCGGGCCGGATCGGGGTGCCGTCCTGCGCGCCAGGAAGTGCGGGACAGCCCTTAGCCGATGTGCAGCACGATCGAGCCGTCCGCCGCCGCTTCCACGCGGATCTGCGTCAGGTCGTCCACGTGCGCGTCGGGGGAGAGCGCCGCCGCGCGCGGGCCGACGCCCACGACGCGCATGCCCGCCGCCCGGCCCGCCGCGATACCCGCCTCGGAGTCCTCGAAGACGATGCAGTCCGCCGGTGCGAAGCCGAGTCCGGCCGCGCCCTTGAGGAAGCCTTCGGGGTCCGGCTTGCTGGCGCCGACGCTCTCGGCGGTGACGCGCAGTTCCGGCATCCGCAGCCCGGCCGCGGTCATCCGGGCCCGGGCCAGCGCCAGGTCGGCCGAGGTGACCAGGGCGTGCGGGAGCGGGGTGATCGCGTCCATGAACGCGGCCGCGCCGCCGACCGGGACGACGCCTTCGGTGTCGGCGGTCTCCTCGGCGAGCATCAGCCGGTTGTCCGCGTAGTTCTCCTCCATCGGGCGGTCCGGGAGGAGCACCGCCATGGTGGCGTACCCCTGCCGGCCGTGGACCACCTTGAGGGCCGCCTCCGGGTCCAGGCCCTGCCGCAGCGCCCAGCGCCGCCAGCAGCGCTCCACGACGGCGTCGGAGTTCACCAGCGTGCCGTCCATGTCGAGGAGGAGTGCGTGGGCGGTGAGGGCGGTGGCCGGCATGGGCGGGCTCCAGAGCGGGGGAAGACGAACGCCGCGTGGGGGTGTGCGGCGCGGGAAAGAGAACAAGTGGCCCCCGCTCGCCGGTCAGGGTGTGCGCGCGGAGGCCACTTTGTTTCTCCACGATACAAAAAGGGGCCCCGGAAAGCGAATCCCGGCCCCGGGGTGCCCGCCCCACCGGTCAGTGGCGCCCCCGGCCCGTCGTCGTGCCTTCCAGAGCGGTCCGGGTGTTCGGGCCGTAGACCCCCTCGGGGTCGCCCTGGATGCCCCACCAGATCTGGAAGTCGCGCACGGCCTTCTCGACCTGCATCGTGTAGTCGTCGCCGAGGGGGCCGTCCCTCAGTACCCAGGCCTCCTGGAGCCTGCGCTGCAACTCGGCCACCTCCGGGCCCTGATCCCCCAACTGCAGCGTCGGGCCGCTCTCCGGCTGGGCTGGCGGCGCCACCGCTGCGGGGCTGCTGCTCCCCGCCGTGGCCGCCGGCGACGACGCGGCGGCCGACGGCGAGGCCGAGGCCGACGCGGAACGGGATGCCGAGGCGGACGCGGACGGTGACGCGGAGGCGGACGCGGACCCCGATGCCGACGCGGAGGGTGAGCCGGACGTCGATCGTGAGGGTGACGGGGACGCGGACGCCGGCTCGGAGGCCGACGGGTCGACGCCCTCCTCGGGGAGGCTGGTCACCGTGGAGGGCAGCGCCTGATCCAGGCCCGCCTCCCGGTCCCGGTCCCCGTTGAAGAGCCCGCCGACGAAGGCGGCCGTGCCGACCACCGTGACCACGGCCGCTCCCGCGACCAGCGCCGCGAAGGGCCGCCGGCGGCGTGGCTGCACGGGGTCCGGGCCGGTCATGGCGAGTGCGGTGTCAGCAGGGTCCGCCGCTCGGCCCGGGGGCATCGCGCCCGGTCCCGCCGGATCCAGGAACATCGGCATCGTCGTGGCGGCGTCCCCCGGCTGCCCGCCCGGCGAGTGCCCCTGCGGCGGACCGGCGGGTGCCGCCGTGTCCTCGCCGCCGAGCGTCACGTACGGCCGGATGCGCAGCGGGTCGAAGTCCTCCGCCGCCGCCATGTCGGCCGACCGCTCGGCGTGGTGCTGATCCGCGATGCGCTGCTGCTCGGCGGCCCGCTCCTCGTCGCTGAGGTGGTGCGGCCCGGCCGCCTGCGGCGCGGTGTCGGCGCCGCAGGCGGCCGGGCGCGCCGCGCAGCCGCAGTCCGCGCCGGTGCCCGGTCTGTTGTCCGTACCGCACTCCGGGCATATATGTCCGGTCATTGTGGGTCCCCTCCCCTTGAACTGCCTGCGATTATGCAGCCCACCGCCGGGAAGCCCAATCAGTGAGCGCCTCGGCAGGCCATAACGGTGCAGAACAGACAGGATGGGGGTGTAGCGGATCCGAGGAGATGTTCTATGGCCCAGCAGTTGAGCCCTCCGGCCCCCGCCCCCGGCGCCGAACGCTCCACGCGGTCGGTTCTGGTGGCCATCGGCGCACTGCTCCTCGGCATGCTTCTCGCCGCACTCGACCAGACCATCGTCTCCACCGCACTGCCGACGATCGTCAGCGACCTCGGCGGTCTGGAGCACCTGTCGTGGGTGGTCACGGCCTATCTGCTCGCGTCGACCGCCGCGACCCCGCTGTGGGGCAAGCTCGGCGACCAGTACGGGCGCAAGAAGCTCTTCCAGACCGCCATCATCATCTTCCTGATCGGCTCGGTACTCTGCGGTGTCGCCCAGAACATGCCGCAGCTGATCGGCTTCCGCGCCCTCCAGGGGCTCGGCGGCGGCGGTCTGATGGTGCTGTCGATGGCCATCGTCGGAGACCTCGTCCCCCCGCGTGAACGCGGCAAGTACCAGGGCCTGTTCGGGGCGGTGTTCGGGGCGACGAGCGTCCTCGGGCCGCTCCTCGGCGGCTTCTTCACCGAGCACCTGAGCTGGCGCTGGGTCTTCTACATCAACCTCCCCATCGGTGTCGTGGCCCTCGGCGTGATCGCCGCCGTGCTGCACATCCCGGTCCGCCGGACCAAGCACACCATCGACTACCTCGGCACCTTCCTCATCGCCTCCGTCGCCACCTGCCTGGTCCTCGTGGCCTCACTCGGCGGTACCACCTGGGCCTGGGGCTCGGCGCAGATCATCGGCCTCGCCGTCCTCAGCGTGGTGCTGCTGATCGCCTTCGTGTACGTGGAGCGGCGGGCGGCCGAACCCGTCCTGCCGCTGAAACTGTTCCGGATCAGGACCTTCAGCCTCGTCGCCGTGATCAGCTTCGTCGTCGGATTCGCGATGTTCGGCGCGATGACCTACCTGCCGACGTTCCTCCAGGTGGTGCACGACATCACGCCGACGATGTCCGGCGTCCACATGCTCCCCATGGTGTTCGGTCTGCTCATCACCTCGACCCTCTCCGGACAGATCGTCAGCCGTACGGGCCGCTGGAAGGTCTTCCCGATCGTCGGCACCGGCCTCACCGCGATCGGCCTGCTGCTCCTGCACCGGCTCTCGGAGACCAGCCCCACCTGGGAGATGAGCATCTACTTCTTCGTCTTCGGTGCGGGACTCGGCCTGGTGATGCAGGTCCTGGTCCTGGTCGTGCAGAACGCCGTCTCGTACCAGGACCTCGGCGTGGCCACCTCGGGCGCGACTTTCTTCCGTTCCATCGGTGCCTCGTTCGGCGTCGCGATCTTCGGCACCATCTTCACCAACCGGCTCACCGACAAGCTCGGCTCCGCGCTCGCCGACCGGCCGCTGCCGCCCGGAGTCAGCGCCGAGGGACTGGCCGCCGACCCGCGCGCCATCGGGCAGCTGCCGCCTGCGCTCCAGCAGCCCGTCCTCAACGCGTACTCGACGTCGATCACCGATGTGTTCCTGTACGCCGCCCCCGTCGTCCTGATCGCCTTCCTCTTCGCCTGGCTGCTCAAGGAGGACACGCTGCGCGGGTCGGTGACCGCGCCCGACACCACCGAGACCCTGGCGTCGAACCCGGTCGAGCGTTCCTCGTACGACGAGTGCGTCCGCGCACTTTCCGTCCTCGCCACCCGGGAGGGCCGTCGCGAGGTCTACGTGAAGATCACCGAGAGGGCCGGCTACGACCTGCTGCCGGCCGCCAGCTGGATGCTGCTGCGCATCAAACGGCACGGCACCGTCGAACCCGCCCGCCTCGCCGAGGTGGCCCCCGTCCCGCTGAGGGTGGTCAGCGACGCCGCCCGGCAGCTGGAGGAGCGCGGCCTGGCCCGCCGGGTGGGGGTGCAGATGGTGCTCACCGAACCGGGCGCCGAGGCCGTGGTGAAGCTCGCGCACGCCCGTGAGGAATCCCTTGCCGAGCTGCTGGGCGACTGGTGGGGCCCGGACCGGCCCACCGACCTGGTCGCCCTGGTGTCGGAACTGACCGAGGAGACGACCGGGTCGCGCAGGGAGCGCCCCCACAGCCCGGAGCCCAAGCGGGACCATGCGGCCGGTCACCCGCACCACCGCCCGCCCGCCTGAGGGGCCCGCCGCGCCCGTCGATGCGGCGTACCCGTGACGGCCCCTCACAGCTCCTTGGCGAACCAGTGCTCCGCGTACTGATTGCGGTGGTGGAAGGCCGGGACCTCGCGGTAGCCGTGCTTGGCGTACAGTCCGCGTGCCTCGACGAGGTCGTTACGGGTGTCGAGGCGGATCTGCCGCACGCCGAAGTCCCGCGCCAGACTCTCGACGGCCGCGAGCAGCAGCCCGCCGCCGCCCGTGCCGCGCACCTGCGGACGTACATAGACCCGGGTCAGCTCCGCGGTCTCCGCGTCCGTCAGGATCAGTCCGGCACAGGCCGCCGCGCCGCCCCCGAAGCGGCCCACGACGAACTCGCCCGTGGGTGGGACGAGCCGCTCCGCGCCGTCGTCGGTGAGCCCCTCGTCGATCTCCGCCGTCGTCGCCGGGCGCCCCCAGTAGCGGCTGGCCACCTCGTCGTAGTAGTCCCGGCGCAGCAGGGCGGCATCGGGGGAGTCGACGTGTTCGGGGGTCATGGTCCAGGTCATCGGGTCATTCTGGCGTGCGCCCGACCGTAGGAAAAAACGATTTGGTGCACAGAGGCGTCGCGAGGACCGCCGTCCCACGATTCACCAGGGGTACACACGTCCGCACCGCGCACCCCCCGGTCCCGCTCTCACCTCAGCGGCGGTGGCACGGTGACCGGCGGCGGCGGGGTAACCGGACGCCGCCGCCGGGCCCGGAGCGCCAGGAACAGGGCCGCGGCCACCGCCAGCGCACCGCCGAGCAGCGTCAGCACCCAGGCCGGTGCGCCGCCCAGGGTCAGCAGCTCGTCCCGGTAGTACGTGGTCCGGTAGGCGGTGTCCGCCGGGGCCGCCCGCAGTTCGTGGTCACCGTCGATCAGCTCCGGCCGCGGGAACGCCTGGTCGATCGCCGTGACGAACACCGGCTTGCCGCCCGTCAGCGCACCCAGCGCCGGGTAGGCGTCCCGCTCATGCCCGGTGTCGACCCGCCCCGCGTACGTCACCTCGGGCTGCCGCCCGCCGATCGCGCCGCGCGGCTCCATGCGGTGAGCCGCGAGCACGTACAGCCCCAGGGACTGCGGCGTCGCGGCCAGCCGGGACAGACGCATCGGGTAGACCAGCCGGTCGCTGGCGAAGCGCAGCCGCAGAGGGTCGAGCGTGCCGCTCAGCGTGCCGCCGGACTCCTCGGGAGCCAGGCGCACGGCCACGTACTCCCACTTCTGCGCGACATAGGGGCGCAGCGCCGTCGCGAGGCGGTCGGGCAGCTCGAAACCGTTCTCCTTCAGCCAGCCCTCCAGCGCGGCGGGGTCGGTCGCGGTCAGCCGGGCCACGTCGAACGGCCCGAGCCGCTCCCGGCCGACGACCTCGACCGGCTGGGCGCCCGGGGCGGCGGCGCCGTCACCGGACCGGTGGCCCGAGCCGCCGAACGGCCAGTCCTTCGCCCGTGGCCAGAAGTAGTGCCGGGTGGCGCTCACCGGAGCCGTGAGGGTTTGGAGCTCCGAGAAGAGCGAGGCGTCGCCCAGCTCGACCGTGGCACGGTGCGGTACGGGCATGATCCAGGCAGCTTCGGGGGCGTCACCGCGCACGGTGAGCCGCATGACGATCTGCTCGGTGCTGCCGTCCCAGCCGACGACGGACGTCTCGCGGTCGACCGATACCTGGGCGGTGCGGTCCACGACCATCGCCCCGCAGCCGCATGCGTACGCCGGCGCGATCAGCGACCCCAGCTGAGCCGCGAACACCAGCATGACCAGGGACAGCGCGCGGAGCGCCCACCCGCCCGGCCGTATCCGCACCTCGGTACTTCTCCCCGCACACCGCATGGTCCGTGTTCCTCCCCGTGGTCTCCGATCAGGGGCTCAGACGTGCGGGCGGCCCCACCGGTTCCGGTCGTTCCGGCCCGTCCGCAAGGCCCGGCCGGGCATTCTTTCGGACAAAAGCGGGATGACAGTCAGGTGAAGAGGGGGTGATTGTGTCTACCTCATAGGGCAATGCGAAGGTTTCACAGCATGCCGGGCAGAGAATCGGCACCAAACGTTGGGAGGGTCGGCGCAACGTGGCGAACGCGGAGCACAGTGTGCGCACAGACGCGGCGACGGGAGCGAGGACCGGGGCTGCCCGTGCCGTGCTCTGGCTGGTTGTGGCCGTATTGGCCGTGCGACAGATGGCGGTGGTGCTGCGGCAGCCGCCCGGCGAACGCCTCACCGACCTGGAGACGTGGATCGGTGAGAACGGTGTGCTCCATGTGACGGGTTCGCTGTACGACACCGACCGGTTCACCGGCACCCCCTTCGCCGGCCTGGTGCTCAAGCCACTGACCCGCACGGCCGAACAGAGCCTCGGCGTCGCCTGGACCTTCGGGTCGCTGCTGCTCGTCGCCGCCCTCGGCATCATCGCCGCGCGCGCCCTGCCCGCCCCCGTCAGCCGCCGCACGGCCCTGCTCGCCGCCCCCGTGGCCATCAGCCTGCTGATGCTCTCGTTGCCGGTGCGCAACGCCCTCCACCTGGGCCAGACCAGCATCCTGCCGGTCCTCCTGGTGCTCGTCGGCTGCTTCGTGGTCCGCGGCGAACGGGCCTCCGGCGTACTGATCGGGATCGCGGCCGCTCTCCAGCCGACCGTGCTGCTCTTCGCCGTACTCCTCTGGCTGACCGGAAGACGCGGAGCCGCGCTGACGGGCGGGGCGGCCTTCGCCGTCTGCACGGCGCTGGCCTGGGCCGCGATGCCGCACGACTCGTGGACGTACTGGGTGCACCACGTCGCGGGCGCCGGGCTCGGCGACCAGGCCGACAGCCTCGCCAACCAGTCGCTGCACGGCGCACTGCTCCGCCTGGGCCTGGAGGGCCCGTTGGAGATCGCCCTCTTCGTGGTCCTCGCCGCGGCCGTCTGCTTCCTCGGACTGCGCCGCGCCGCACGGTACGCGCGCGACGGCCAGCTGCTGCTGGCCGTGGCCGTGACCGGCTGCGTCTGTGTCGCCGTGGCGCCCACCGCCTGGCAGCACCAGCTGCTGTGGGTGCTGCTCGCCGTGGTCGGCCGGATCGGTAAGCGGGCCTCCGACCGGCTGGTGTGGCCGGCCGTCGTGGTCCTGGTCGTCACGCTGCCGGGCAAGATGCTGCTGCCGAACATCGAGGCGGTGTTCCCGGTCCGCGACAACGTGCTGCTGATCGCCGCGCTCGCGGCCGCCTGCGCCGCCCCGTTCCTGCCGCGCACCTCTCCGTACTGGCAGCAGCCGGTCCCCACCGCTCACGCGGCCCCGGTCGCCGCCCGCTGGAGCCGGGTGCCGCTGCTGCCGTTCTGGCGACGGGTGCTCAGCCGGCCGAACCTGCTGCTGGAACTCCTGCTTATCAGGGTCGTCTACTCCGCGTACCAGCAGGTCAGGCTCGCCGCGACGGCCGGCCGTGCCACCGCTGAGCACCACGGCCGGCAGATTCACTCGATCGAACAGTGGCTGCACATCGACATCGAGCACTGGGTCAACCACTCGGTCGTCGAGGTCGGCTGGCTGCGGGACTTCTTCGACTACTACTACTCGACGTTCCACTTCATCGTGCCGCTGACCATCCTCGGGGTGCTGTACGTACGCCGCCCCGCGGACTACCGCTGGGTCCGCAGCTCCATCGGCTTCGCCACGCTGCTCGCGCTGGTCGGTTTCTGGCTCTACCCGCTGGCCCCGCCGCGGCTGATGCCGGGGCTCGGCTTCATCGACACGGTCCACGGGGTCCAGGACTTCGCGAAGCCCGACTACGGAACGCTGACCGGGGTGACCAACCAGTACGCGGCGATGCCCTCCCTGCACTTCGGCTGGTCCCTGTGGTGCGGTGTGGTGATCGTGATGCTCGCCCCGAAGATCTGGATGAAGGCGCTGGGGGTGCTCCACCCGCTGTTCACGGTCTCGACGATCGTCGCGACCGGCAACCACTGGGTGCTCGACGCGGTGGGCGGGGCAGCGGTGGTGGCTCTCGGCTTCGGCCTCACGTACGCGCTCTGCGGCCCGCGCAGGCTGCGGGAACCGGGTGACGGGGCGGCGAAGGACGGAACGGGCGACTCGGCGTCGTCGAAACCCGTCGGACGCGTCACCGAGAGAGCCTGACCACGGGCGAGGCCGAAGGGGTGCCGGACGCGCAGATGCGCCCGGCACCCCTTCGGCCTGTGGATCGTCGCCCCCCAAGCATCCGCCCGTCGGGCGGGCCCCGCCACTCCAACAGCTCAGCGGGACGGCCCCAGCGCCCAGGCGGCCAGGGACAGCGTGACCATCGACACCACCGTGGAGGCCACCACGCTGTTGCGGGCGAGGCCGGTGTCCAGGCCGTACTCACGGGCGTAGAGGTACGCGTTCTGGGCCGTCGGCAGCGCGGAGCAGAGCACCACGGCCAACACCTGGTGGTCCGGCAGGTGCAGGAGCGGACCGGCGACGAGGAAGGCGATCAGGGGCTGGACCAGAGTCTTGAGCGCGACCGCGACACCGACCTCCCTACGTTCCGTGACCCGGCCCGTTCCGTCGTCCGCGATCCGGCGCCCCGGCCCGCCGTACAGCGACAGGCCCAGCGTGATCAGAGCCGTCGGCACGGCCGCTGCCCCGAGCACGTCGCACGAGTGGGTGACGGCCGTCGGCAGGCGCCACCCGGCCGCCGAGACGGCGACCCCGACAAGCGAGGCCATGATGACGGGGTTGCGCACGGGCATGGTGAGCATCCGGCGCAGCCCGCCGGCGGCGGACCCACCGCCCTGGGTGCCGGAGTCCAGGAGGGTCAGGATCACGGGCGAGACCAGCAGCACCTGGAACAGGATGACCTGGGCGACGAACGACGCGTCGCCGAGCACGTGCACCGCCACCGGGATGCCGAGATTGGCGGAGTTGACGTAGCCGGACGCCATGCCGCTGACCGCCGCCTCGGCCCTCTTGCGGCCGAAGAAGCGCCGGCCCACCGCGTATCCCAGTGCCGACACCGACGCCGTGCCCGCGGCGAACGCCACCATCGACGGATGGGCGAAGGCGGCCGGCCGTGACCCGGACACCATGGTGAACAGCGCGGCGGGCATGGCCACATGGAAGACGAAGCGGCCGAGCACCGACTCCGCCTGCTCCCCGAGGAGTCCGCCGCGGCCGGCCGCGTAGCCGATGCCGGTCAGGATCCAGATGGGGGCGAAACCGGAGAGCAGCGCATGCATGGCAGTCATGATCCCCGTACCCCTGTCCGACATGCGGACGGGGGTACGGGGACGCCGTGCTCAGGCTTTGGCGGTGCTCACCTGGAGTTGCTTGATGCCGTTGAGCCATGCCGACCGCAGCCGTCGCGGGTCGCCGGTCATCCGCAGGTCCGGCAGTACGTCCGCGATCGCGTTGAAGATCAGGTTGATCTCCATCACGGCCAGGGACTTGCCCAGGCAGAAGTGCGGACCGCCGCCACCGAAGCCGAGGTGCGGGTTCGGGTCGCGGGAGATGTCGAAGCGCTCCGGGTTCTCGAAGACCTCGGGGTCGTTGTTGGCCGAGGAGTAGAAGAGGCCGACCCGGTCGCCCTTCCTGATCTGCTGCCCGCCCAGTTCGAGGTCCTGGGTGGCGGTCCGCTGGAAGGAGACCACGGGCGTCGCCCAGCGGACGATCTCCTCGGCGGTGGTCTCCGGCCGCTCGCGCTTGTAGAGCTCCCACTGCTCGGGGTGGGTCAAGAAGGCGTGCATGCCGTGGCTGATGGCGTTGCGCGTGGTCTCGTTTCCGGCCACGGCGAGCAGGATCACGAAGAAGCCGAACTCGTCGGACGAGAGGTTGCCCTCGCCCTCGGCGGCGACCAGCTGCGAGACGATGTCCTTGGCCGGGCACTCCTTGCGCGCCGCCGCGAGGTTCATCGAGTAGGAGACGATCTCCATGGCCGCCTCGGCGCCGATCTCCTCGGTGATCGCGTACTCCGGATCGTCGTACGCGGCCATCTTGTTCGACCAGTCGAAGATCCGGGCCCGGTCCTCCTGCGGTACGCCGATGAGCTCGGCGATCGCCTGGAGCGGCAGCTCCACGGCGATGTTGGTCACGAAGTCGAACGAGCCGTCGTCGTCCGCCCCGGCCAGTGCCGTCTCGACGATGGAGCGCGCCCGGTTGCGCAGGGTCTCCTCCAGGGACCGGATGGCCCGGGGGGTGAAGCCACGCTGGACGATCTGGCGGACCCGGGTGTGCTCGGGCGGGTCCATGTTCAGCATGATCAGCTTCTGGACGTCGATCTGGTCCCGGCTGATCGACTCGTTGAAGCGGATCACCGCGGTGTTGGTGTTCGACGAGAACAGTTCGGGATGCGTCGAGACGTACTTGACGTCCGCGTGGCGGGTGACGACCCAGTAACCCGCGTCGTCGAAGCCGGAGATGCCGGTGGGCTGGGTGCACCACCAGACCGGCGCCGTCTCCCGCATGAGAGCGAACTCCGGGTGCGGGACCCGGGCGTGGAGCAGGTCGGGATCGGTGAAGTCGAACCCTTCGGGCAGATGGGGGCAGGGCATCGGCAGCTCCAGGTCAAGGACTCCAGGTCGGTCCGAGAGCCGTCGGAGCATTGCCTGACGACCCATCAGAAGTTGCCCGCAAGGTAGTAACGAGTTCTACAACTGACAAGGGGCATGGCCGGATCTGTTGCGTGAAGCATCGGTGAACCGGGCCGGTTTGCGATGGGTGCCGGTCGTGAAGGCTGGGCAAGGTGCGTGCACGACCCTTGCGTACCGGGGGTAAGCCTCATAAGACTGCTTGCAGAACTAGAACGCGTACTAGTTCCTTCCGTGGGCGCCGGGACGCCTCTGCGGAAGTGCGAGGAGAGGACGAGCTCATGGCCGCGGAACCCGTCATCGTCGAAGCCGTACGCACCCCCATCGGCAAGCGCGGAGGCGCGCTCGCCAATCTCCACCCGGCCTATCTGCTGGGTGAGACCTACCGTGAACTTCTCGGCCGGACCGGCATCCACGCCGACTGCGTCGAACAGATCGTCGGCGGCACCGTCACCCACGCCGGCGAACAGTCCATGAACCCCGCGCGCAACGCCTGGCTCACCGTGGGACTTCCGTACGAGACCGCCGCGACGACCGTGGACTGCCAGTGCGGCTCCTCGCAGCAGGCCTCCCACATGGTCGCGAACATGGTCGCGGCCGGAGTGATCGACGTCGGCATCAGCTGCGGGGTCGAGGCGATGTCGCGCGTACCGCTGGGCAGCGGCTCCAAGCACGGTCCGGGCAAGCCGTGGCCCGACGAGTGGAACGTCGACCTGCCCAACCAGTTCGAGGCCGCCGAGCGCATCGCCCGCAAGCGCGGACTCACCCGGGAGAACGTCGACTCGCTCGGCCTCCTCTCGCAGGAGCGGGCGGCCGTCGCCTGGTCCGAGGAGCGCTACAAACGGGAGACGTACGCGGTCCAGGTGCCCACCACCGAGGCCGAACAGGCCGCCGGTCAGGGCATGTGGCGGCTCGTCGACCACGACGAGGGGCTGCGCGACACCACCATGGAGGGCCTCGCCCGGCTCAAACCCGTGATGCCCACCGCCATCCACACCGCGGGCAACTCCTCGCAGATATCGGACGGCGCCTGCGCGATCATGTGGGCGTCCAAGCGGATGGCGCGGGCCCTCAAGCTCAAGCCGCGGGCCCGGATCGTCGCCCAGGCACTGGTCGGCTCCGACCCGCACTTCCACCTCGACGGCCCCGTGGACGCGACCCGCGCGGTGCTCGGCAAGGCCGGGATGTCACTCAAGGACATCGACATCGTCGAGATCAACGAGGCCTTCGCGTCCGTGGTGCTGAGCTGGGCGCAGGTCTTCGACCAGGACCTGTCGAAGGTCAACGTCAACGGCGGGGCGATCGCCCTCGGTCACCCCGTGGGTGCCACCGGGGCCCGGCTGATCACCACGGCCCTGCACGAACTTGAGCGCAGCGACAAGGAGTTCGCCCTGATCACCATGTGTGCGGGGGGCGCGCTGGCGACCGGCACGATCATCCAGCGGCTGTAGAGGCCCGTCCGTGGGGTGGGGGCTGCGACGGCAGCCCCCACCACCGGGTCAGCCCGTCAGCGACCAGCCGCTGAAGTCGGCCCGGCCGCGCCGTCCGGACCCGCCGTTCGCCGCCGTCATGAAGAACCCGACGTCCTGGACGGCCGCGGCACCCGGCACCGTCACCGCGCCCAGGGCCCGCCAGGTGGTTCCGCCGTCCGTCGAGCAGGAGCCCGTGTACGCGGCTCCGGCCCGCGTCAGCCGCAGCAGCACCGGCCCGGTGAAGCCCGGCACCGAATCCCGCTTCTCCAGGGTGCCGTCACCGTTGGCGTCGTACGAGAGCACGACCCCGTTGGTCGGGGTCAGGGCCAGGTTCAGGAAACCCCTGGAGCCGGTCGTAGCCATCGCGTTGCGGACGACGATTCCCGCTCGCGCCCAGTTGCCGGTGTTGTCCTGGGAGTCCACGCGTACGGTGGCGCACCCGCCGTCCCCGAAGGCCGCCGCCCGGTACACCGTGCCGAACTCGGCCGTCGAGCCCCACAGATCGCGCCCCGCCCCGTCGATGGCGAAGCGCCCGGCGACCTGGCCGAACGACGCGTCGTTCGCGTTGTGCGTCAGCCAGCCCGCGTCGAGCGGCCCCGCCACGTAGATGCGCCCCTGCACCACCGCCGTGACCGGCCGCTCCCCGCGGGGCCCGTACTCCGTCCGCAGCTCGAACGGATGCGGCTCCAGCGGCTCCTGCGGAGCGGCCGGCGGAGCGGTGACCCGCCAGCTCGCCCGGGCGCTGCCGCCCGCCTCCACACCGGCCAGGTCGACCGGTCCCTGCGCCTCGCTCTCCAGGCCGGGAAGACCGAGGGAGAAGCGGACGGGCCCGGTCGCCCGCAGCCCGTTGACGTTGCGGAATCCGGCCTCGACGACCGTCGAGCCGCCCGGCGGCACGGTGGTCCGGTCGGCCCCGACGGTGACCGTGCCCTGGTAGGGGGCGGTGGAGAGCGTCTCGTACACCCGGCGCGCGGTCCGGTGCACGGCGGCCGCGCTCAGCTCCCGCAGCGGGTACGCCTTGCGCTCGTGCGTCCACGGCTCCTCGACGGCGTACCAGTCGAAGGCCGCCGGGGCCCGGTCGTGGGCGAGCGCGTCCGCCATCTCGTCCAGATAGCTCTGCCACTGCGGCAGATGGAAGTCGCCGGTCAGCCCCTGCCAGTCACGGTTGGCGTAGTTGGCCAGCTTGCCCGGGTCGGCGGCCGGGCGGTCCGCCCAGGTGGTGATGAGCGCACGGGCACTGTGTTCCAGCTGGGCGGCCTCGGCGGGTGAGGAGGCGTACCGCCGCGCCTCGTCCAGCCAGGGGCCGAGCATGAACGCCCGGTGCCCGCCCGTCATTTCCTCGCTCAGGCGCATCAGTTTCAGCCACAGTGCCGACAACGTGTCGAACGTACTCCGGTCCTTGCGGTCGTAGGCGGCGCGCAGCTGCGGGAGCAACTGCCGGGAGCGGTTGGCGAGTGCCTGGCGGGCGAAGTCGGTCAGGTCGAAGCGGTACGCCTCCGACCGGCGCAGCGGCTCCCGCATCCCGAGCAGGCCGGCGAAGGCGAGGTCGAAGCCCGCCGAGTCGAAGGACAGCTGGGTGGTGCCCCAGTACGTGGCGTTGACCGCCGCGAGGTCGGGACGGGCCGCGAACAGGGAGTCGTGCGGGCGGCCGTCGATGCTCTGCACGTCGTACGCGGTGTCGCGCAGCGCGGCGAAGGCGGCCGTGGCCTGCCGGTCCCGGCCGCCGTAGCGGAACTGCGCGTACCGCGCGAACCAGGCCGCCCGGTCGACGGTCTCCTCGCGCCAGGCCAGCTCGGTGAACAGCTCGAAGGCGGCCGGATCGCGGTCCGTGGACTCCGGCAGGTAGGCGGTGCCGGTCAGGGCGCTGCCGGCCTTGTCGCGCCAGGCCGGAAACTTCTGCGTCCAGGACGGAGCCATCGCGCCCAGCGTGGTCCGGCCGCCGAAGTTCGGGATCGCGCCGAAGGCGTAAGGGGTGTTGACCCACTCCTTCTCGCGGTCCGTGGACTCGTCCAGCTCGGAGCGGCCGTCCACGATCAGGACGTGCGTCTTGTCCAGTGCGGCCAGCAGCTCGGGGCGAGGATTGCCGGTCCAGCCCATGATCACCCAGGTGGCGCCGGGGCGGGCGGTCTGCAGTGCGCGCTCGATGCCGCGCGCCGCCTCGGGGATGTCCACCCCGCCCGCACTGCCGCCCTCGTGGAGGATGTCCATCTTGTACGAGGGCACGTCACCGAACAGCACCCGCTGGTGCCGGTAGAAGGACTCGGCGACCCGGGCGAAGGTGTCGGTGCGGGGGTCCAGCCAGTCCGGGCGCCGGAATCCGGACCAGAGGCCCTGCGGGACGACGAAGGCGCCGGGGTTGCGGTCGGCGAATTCGCCCGGGACCGTACCGAAGTATCCGGGCAGGACCGGGGACATCCCGAGCTCGCGCATCCGGTCCGCGGCCCGGCGGCCGAGTCCGGCCCGCCGGGCGACGAGCTCCGGGCTGACCGGGCCCCCGTACCCGCTCATGTTCTGCAGCAGCCACCACGGCTGGTGGGTCGGCGCCGGGATCCAGGCCCTGGCCTCCGCGTCGCTGTAGCCGAACTCCTGCAGCATCCGGTGGTACACGGCCTCCTGCCCCACGGTCAGGAAGATCTCGTTGCACCCGTGCAGCGCCAGCACGTCGAGCGTGCGCTCCCAGCGGGCCCAGTCGGCGTACGGGGCGGTGTACCCGTCGTACGTGTCGTTGAAGGCGAACCGGTGCGGGACCGTCGCCCCGCGCTCCAGCGGCTGCCGGGGTGCGGGCAGCACGGCAGGCAGGTCCAGCTGGCTGCCGGCCCAGGAGATCACCGCGTCGCACTCGTACTTCAGGTACCAGTGCACACCGGTCAGGATCACCGCCGGGCTGGTCCCGGCGACCTCGATGTGTCCGCGCGAACCGCCGACCCGGAAGCGCTCGCCGCCGTCCGCCGGATCGAGGAGGGTGAGCCGGAACTGGTCGGCGTGACCGCCCAGCAGCCGCCCCAGCGCCGCGCGGGCGGCCGTGGTTCCCGCCGCCGTCCGGGCCGGGCCGGCCACCGCCGGGATCTGCGTGGCGAGGGCGGCGGACACGCCCACCGCTCCGGCCGAGGTCAGTAGCGTACGTCTCGACAGCTGCGTCACGAGCACTCCTTGGTCGTAGCCACGGATGGTGCGTCAGATGTGAACTGGATTCTGCGGGGCGCACGTTAATGGGGGGACGCAGGCGCGACAACGGACCCCCAACATCTTTCGGACAGGCCACCGGATGGCGCAGCGGCCGGTCACGCCCGGGAGGGGTGGCCCCCGGACCGGGAGTGCTCTCAAGTGCACCTCCGGCCGGGGGCTCACGCCGATGGTGGAGCCCCACGCCCCCGCATAGCGTCCTCATCATGCAGACCAACGCGAGCAACTCCCGCCGGACGACCCGTACACGACGCCTTCCGGCGGCCGCCACCGTGGTGGTCCTCGCCGCGCTGAGCACGGTGCCGGCCGCGGCGGACGCCCGGCGGGACCCCGCGCCCCCGGCCTCCGTGCATCAGCAGACCGGGAAGGCCGCAGGCCGCGGCACCCTCGTCGCGGTCACGCCCGTCGCCACCGTGGACCGGTCCGGGGTCATGGACTTCCTCGCCGCGGGGGGCATGGACACGGCCACCGTCCGGCACGGCGTCCGGGCCTACCGCCTCACCTACCGCACCGTCACGCCGCAGGGCGCGCCCACCATCGCCACCGGCCTCTTCGTGCTCCCGGTGGGCGGCGCCCACCGGCTGGACCTGGTCTCCGACACCCACGGCACGATGGTGCACCGGGACTACGCGCCCTCCGTCGGCGAGGACTTCGGCCGCTATGCCCCGTACCTGCACGCCTCGGCCGGGCGGGCCGTCGCCGCCCCGGACTACCTGGGTCTGGGCAAGGGGCCCGGCTTCCACCCGTACATGGACACCGCGTCGTCCGTCAGCGCCTCGCTCGACATGCTCCGTGCCTCCCGGACCGCCGCACAGCGGCTGGGCCGCCCGCTGACCGGCGACGTGTACGCGAGCGGCTTCTCGCAGGGCGGCCAGGTCGCCATGGCGCTGGGCAAGGCACTGGAGAACGGGGCCGACCGGCGCTTCACCCTGCGGGCGCTGGCTCCCGCATCCGGTCCGTACGACATCGAGCACGCCGAGATACCCGGACTGTTCGACGGCCGGGTCAACGACACCAGCAGCATCTTCTACATGACGTACTTCCTCACCGCGCAGAACCGGATCCACCCGCTCTACAAGGACCCCTCCGAGGCGTTCCGGCAGCCGTACGCGGACGTCGTCGAGGAGCTCTTCGACACGAACCACTCCGAGGAGGAGATCTTCTCGGTCCTGCCCGCCACGCTGAAGGAGCTGCTCACCGACGCGTACTACGAGAAGGTCCAGCACCCGACCGGCGCCCTGCTGGCCGCGGTCCGCGCACAGGACGGCACCTGTGCCTGGAAGCCGGACGTGCCGGTGCGCCTCTACTCCGCGGCGGGCGACACCGACGTTCCCATGGCCAACGCCCGCAACTGTGCGGCCGATCTGGCCCGGCACGGTGCGAGTGCGACGGTGGTCGACCAGGGCGCGGCCGACCACAACGGGACCTACCTCAGATCCGGTCCGCAGATCGTGCGCTGGTTCGACGGGCTGGCCGCGCGCGGCTGAGGGAAACGCCGAGGGCCCCCCACCGCACACACGCGGTGGAGGGCCCTCGGCGTCACTGGCTTCGGTCCGGGTGGACTCAGTACCAGCTGTTGGCCTGCCAGAACGACCAGGCGCCACAGGGGCTGCCGTAGCGGGAGTTCATGTAGTCCATGCCCCACTTGATCTGGGTGGTGGGGTTGGTCTGCCAGTCGGAGCCGGCGGAGGCCATCTTCGAGCCGGGCAGCGCCTGGACCAGGCCGTAGGCACCGGAGGAGGCGTTGGTCGCGCTCGGGTTCCAGCCGCTCTCGTGGCTGACGATGTTGCTGAAGCACTGGAACTGCGCGTCGTCACCGATCATCTGCTTCGCCGTGTCCTGAGCACTCGCGGCAGCGGACGTCGGCGCGGCGGAGGTGGCCGCCATGGCCGGGGAGACGCCCAGGGCCACGCCGGAGGCACCCAGCAGCACGGCTGCACCGGCGACGGCGGACTTGCGACGGGCGAGGATGTTACGGGCGAACGACACAGGGAACCTAACGTCGGGTACGGGGGAGTCGCGTGCTCCGGTCCGAATCCTGCGTGGACCGTTGCGCGTTGACCGCTGTCCGATCCGGTGGACCCTGCGGTGCTCGGCGACGTCTCAAGTGTTAGCCGCGCCGTTCAGCCACCGCAACGACCCCTGGTACGACCCCGCCTCGCACCCAGGGCCGAAGGTCCCGAACCGCCTCAAACCACTTCGTAGCAGGTCGGAGGGGGTGAAACGGGGTCCGGCGAGGTCTCGCCGCGGCTCCTACGCCGCTTCGTACAGGACCAAGGTCCTGTGGGTGCCCTCACTCGCCGGGAGCCCCGAATGTGACCTGGGCCTCGAAGGCGGCGCGGCGCGTGGCCCGGCGCAGCGCCTTCAGCAGCGCGGTTCCGACGGTCAGCGTCAGCACGACGGTGAGCACGGCCCGGCCCAGGTCCCAGCCGAGCGAGGTGGCCGTGCAGTACGCGAGGAACCGCACCAGGTTGTCGCCGAGCGCGTCACCGGGCCGGAAGGAGATGCCCGAGCCGAGGCCCGGCACGATCGTCCACCCGTAGAGATTCATGACCGTCCCGTACGCGAACGAGGCCACCGCCCCGTACAGGGCGAGCATCAGCAGCTCGGCGCGCCCGCGCAGCCGGTCCGGACCCGGCAGCAGCCCGGCGCCCATCGCGAACCAGCCCATCGACAGCATCTGGAACGGCATCCACGGGCCCACCCCGCCGGTCAGCAACGCGGAGGCGAACATCGTCACCGAGCCCAGCACGAAACCGAAGCCCGGTCCGAGCACCCGCCCGCTCAGCACCATCAGGAAGAACATCGGCTCCAGACCGGCCGTACCCGCCCCCAGCGGGCGCAGCGCGGCCCCGACCGCGGCCAGTACCCCCAGCATCGCGACCGCCTTCGCGTCGAGCCCGGAGTCCGCGATCATCGCGACCACCACCCCGACCAGCAGCGGAAGCAGCGCGGCGAACAGCCACGGCGCGTCCTTCGAGTGCGCGAGCCCGGAGTCCGGCCCGGCCAGCAGCGGCCAGCCGAAGGCGGCCACCCCGATCGCGCTGATCAGCACCAGCGCGATCACGGCCCGTGGACCGAGCCGCACCGGCCGCGCCCTCCGCTCCCTCGTTCCCCTCACTCGGTACCTCCCAGCGCTTCTCGCACCTGTGACACGGTGAGCCACTCCTGCGGTGCGAGGACCTTCGCGATCTGCGGGGCGAACGCGGGCGAGGACACCACGACCTGCGGGGTCGGCCCGTCCGCGACGACCTCCCCGTCGGCGAGGATCACCACCCGGTGGGCCAGCTCGGCGGCCAGCTCCACATCATGGGTGGCCAGCACGATCGCATGGCCCTCGGCCGCCAGCGTGCGCAGCACCCCGACGAGCCGGGCCTTCGCCGCGTAGTCCAGACCGCGGGTCGGCTCGTCCAGGAGCAGCAGCGGGGGCCGGGCGGTCAGCACGAGCGCGAGCGCCAGGGCGAGCCGCTGGCCCTCGGAGAGATCACGGGGATGGGTGGCGTCCGCGACTCCGGGCAGCAGCTCGGAGACCAGCGCCCGGCAGCTGCCCGGCGCGGCGCCCGCATCGGCGTCGGCCGCCGCGCACTCGGCCGCGACGGTGTCCGCGTACAGCAGATCGCGCGGCTCCTGCGGTACGAGCCCGACGCGGCGCACCATCTCGCGCGGCGCCGTCCGGTGCGGGGTGCGGCCGCCGACGAGCACGCTGCCGGAGGTCGGCTCGACCATGCCGACGAGGGCCGAGAG
Organism: Streptomyces sp. NPDC005761; assembly: GCF_040630635.1. Classification (NCBI taxonomy): domain Bacteria; kingdom Bacillati; phylum Actinomycetota; class Actinomycetes; order Kitasatosporales; family Streptomycetaceae; genus Streptomyces; species Streptomyces sp. NPDC005761. Next base: position 218,387 of record NZ_JBEXXX010000005.1, read on the forward strand.
CAGGGTGGACTTGCCCGCGCCGTTGCGTCCCATCAGGGCGACGGTCTCGCCGGGGGCGACGGTGAGCGTGACCCGGCGCAGCGCCTCGACGCGTCCGCGCCGCACCGCGAGCCGTTCCACGCGGGTGGTGGCGTCGGTGACGGGGTCGGCGGCGGTCTCCTGCGGTCCGCGGGCGAGCAGCCGGGCCAGGGCGGACCGCCGTGGCGACGGGCGGGAGGGCGGCGGCGGTGGGAACCCGCGGTTCTCGCCGTCGCCGACCGGCCCGGGCGCCACGCCCGCCAGCCGCTCCCGCATCCCGGACGCCCGCCGCCGGGCATCGCGGACCGACAGGGGCAGCGGCTCCCAGCCGGCCAGCCGGCCCAGCGCCACCACCGGCGGATGCACCGCGGAGAGGGCCATCACATCGGCGGGCGCGCCCATCACCGGGGCGGCGCCCGGCGACGGCAGCAGGACGACCTGGTCCGCGTACTGCACCACGCGCTCCAGCCGGTGCTCCGCCATCAGGACGGTCGTCCCCAGGTCGTGGACGAGGCGCTGCAGCACCGCGAGGACCTCTTCGGCCGCCGCCGGGTCCAGCGCGGACGTCGGCTCGTCCAGCACCAGGACCCGGGGGTGCGGGGTCAGGACCGAACCGATCGCGACCCGTTGCTGCTGGCCCCCGGACAGGGTGGCGATCGGCCGGTCGCGCAGCCCGGCGAGGCCCAGCAGGTCGAGGGTCTCCTCGACCCGCCGCCGCATCACGTCCGGAGCCAGGCCCAGCGACTCCATGCCGTAGGCCAGCTCGTCCTCGACCGTGTCCGTCACGAAGTGGGAGAGCGGGTCCTGGCCCACGGTGCCGACCAGATCGGCGAGCTCACGGGGCTTGTGGGTGCGGGTGTCGCGCCCGTCGACGGTGACGCGCCCGGTCAGCCGGCCGCCGGTGAAGTGCGGCACGAGCCCCGACACGGCACCCAGCAAGGTCGACTTGCCGACCCCGGACGGCCCGACGAGGAGCACCAGCTCACCCTCGGGAACGGTCAGGTCGACGCCCGACAGGGTGGCGCGGTCCACCCCCTCGTACTGCACCGAAACGTCGTCGAACCGGATCACACCTGCTCCTCGAAGCCTGTGGGGGAGGGCGGGACGGGCGCGACCACCGCCGGAAGCAGCCCGATCAGCACCGCGGCCGCCGGCCACAGCGGCAGCACGGGTGCGGTCAGCGGTACGACACCGGGGTGCAGTGCCGCAGGATCCGCACCGCCCGCCCAGATCATCGCCACCGCGACCGCCGCGCCGGATGCCGCGACCAGCCAGGCGCGCGCGCCCCACCGGTCGGGCCGGTAGCGGGTCCGTACCGAACGCGCCCCGCCGAGCCGCAGCCCGGCCATCGCCGCGACGAGCCCGATGACCAGCAGCGGCAGCCCGTACACCGCGCCCTGGGCGGCGAGCAGCCCGTACGTACCGGCGCAGACGCCCAGGAGTCCGCCGAGCGTGAGGACGTTCGTGGTGTGCCGGACGGCGGCCGGGACCTGCGCGGTGCGGCCGTAGCCCCGCGCGTCCATCGAGGCCGCCACCGCGACCGACCGCTCCAGCGCGCCCTCCAGCACCGGCAGCCCGATCTGCAGGACGGCCCGCACCCCGCCGGTCGGGCGTCCGCGCAACCGCCGGGCCGTGCGCAGGCGCATCACATCGGCGACCATGTTCGGCGCGAACGTCATCGCGACGACGACGGCCACCCCGGCCTCGTACAGCGCACCGGGCAGTGACTTCAGCAGCCGGGCAGGGTTGGCGAGGGAGTTGGCCGCGCCGACACAGATCAGCAGCGCGGCCAGCTTCGCCCCGTCGTACAGCGCGAAGAGCAGCTGCTCGGCGGTGACCCGGCCTCCGATCCGGACCCCCTTCGCCCAGTCGGGCAGCGGCACCTCGGGCAGCGTGAACACGACATGCGTTCCGGGAATCGGGGAACCGAGGAAGGCGGCGAAGAGCAGCCTCACACCGATGACGAACAGCCCGATCCTGATGAACGCCCCGTAGGACCTGGCCCACGGCGCATCCGTGCGGCGCGCGGCCACGACGTACCCCGCCACGCCGACCAGCAGGCCGAGCAGCAGCGGGTTGGTGGTCCGGGACGCGGCGGTGGCGAGCCCGAGCGCCCACAGCCACCAGGCACCGGCGGGCAGCGCGTTGCTCCGGGTGGCGGCGGGGGCGCGCCAGGCACGGATCCGGTCCACCGGGGCGTCCGTACGGCCGGTCGTTGTACTGGTCATCCGCGGCGGCGGCGGGCCTGCGCGACTGCGGCGATACCGAGGAGCAGGACGGCTCCGATCCCGACGAGGACCCCGGCGGACGGCCCGCCACCGTCCGAACCGTCGTCACCTGCGGCGACACCCGCCGACGTGGGCACGGAGGCATCGGCCGTGGCGGTCCTGCTGCCACCCGTGTCCACCTGCTCACCGCAGCCGGAGGCCGGATAGCCGGAGATCGCGCAGAGCAGCGCGTCACTCCCGTAACGCAGCGGCTTCGCCACCTTGGCGAGGGCCTCGGCACTGCTCGCGTCCTCGGGGACCTGCGCGCACGCCGTACGCAGCGCGGGCGGCGTCCGGCCGTCCGGGGCGTCGTCGGCGGTACCGGGATCGATGACGAGGGCGACCCGCTTGGTGCCGCCCTCGGCGGGTGTGTCCGCGCAGATCGTCGCGAAATCGGGGGAGCGGCGCGGCTTGGCCGCGTCCTGCGAGTCCGCACTCACGGCGAACCGGAAGCCCTGCACCGAGCCGTCGTCCGGGCGGACCAGCGACGGCCCCTGGGTGGCATACGCCCACCCGCTGCCGGAGCCCTCCCAGAACGACCAGTAGCGGTAACCCGCCGCCTGGGCCGTGCCCGTACCGAGCACGGCCAGAACGGCGCCCAGGACGACCAGCAGCGCGGTGGCCCGACCGGCGCGCCTCAGGGGCCGGCGGGCGGACGCGCTCCGGCGGGCCCTCACAGCTGCTGGTTCTTGCGGCGGCCGCTGATCAGGAACCCGGCGCCGGCGCCGACGGCCAGTCCGATTCCGACGAACCACCAGACACCGCCGATGCCGTCCCCGTCACCGCTGTCCTTCTTCTCCTCCTCGGTGGCGCTCGCCGTCGGCTTCTTGACGGCGGCGGGCGCGGGGCCCGTGGCGTTCAGCTGGGCGACGAGGTCGGCGCCGCCGAAGTCGTGGACGTCGGCGCCGGTGGAGTGGGCGGCCATGACGAGCTGTGCGTAGGCGGCGGGGCCGTTCTCCTTCGCCCAGTCCGCGGAGTTCTCCGCCAGCCACTTCACGGAGGCGGCGGCCTTGTCCTTGTGACCGGACGCGGACAGGGCGACGACCGCGTCGGCGGTGTTGCCGAAGTCGGGCTGCGGGGTGGTGTCCTCGGCACCGGGCATCGGCGGCGAGTCGAGATGACCGGTCCCGGCGAGGGCCCCGGCCAGGTAGTAGGCACCGTTCTGCGCGGCCTGCTCGGGCTTGAGGGCGTCACCCTCGGTGCAGGTCGGGTCCTTCACCGCGGCGTTGTTGCCGACGACGAGTCCCTTGCCGAGCGAGCCGAGCACGGCGGCCGCGGTGGCATCGCCGTTGGCGGCGAGCTTGCCGGCCTTGTCGGGCTGGTACGCGAACGCGCCGCCGCCCTTGCCGCCGCAGGGGATCGCGAAGGTGAGCAGGGCGTCGTACGGGGTCTTGCCGCCGTCGTTCGTCACGTCCCCGAGCTTCTCCCCGGCCCGGGCGAGGGCGCCGATCACGATCGAGGTGGAGTTCGCGTCACTCGGACTGCCCGCGGTGTAGCCCCAGCCGCCGTCCTTGTTCTGTACGGACTTCAGCCAGGCGACCCCGTTGTGCACGATTTCCTCGTGCCCGCGCACCTCGTGCAGTGCCTGCACGGCGGCGGCCGTCGCATTGGTGTCGATCATGGTCTTGGCGTCGCAGGGCACGGAGGCGTCCGGCCGGTACGCGGGGAACGCGCCGCTGTCGCACTGCTGGCCGATCAGCCAGTCGACGGCCTTTACGGCGGGGGAGACGCCCACGGCCCGCTGCGAGACGAAGGCCAGCGACTGCCGCCACACTCCGTCGTACGTCGGGTCCTTCGTGCCGTACAGCCCCGAGGGCAGTGCCACGGACGGCGAGGGGGAGGGGGACGGCGCGGCGACTGCGGCCGGGGCTGCGGCCGCACAGAGCACGGTGGCGGTGGCGGCGAGCGCAGCTGCGCTGCGGCGTACGGTCATGGCGGGCGGGGCCTCTCCTGGGGGAACCGGGCGCAGGCACACACAGGCACCAGGCTCCGGCTCCGTGTACCTCGACGGTGCCGGCCACCGGGGACCCGGCGGCACGAGCCGGTCACGACACGGACAGGGCATTCCGACTCCCGCCCGGACGGGCGGTCACGGGATGGGGCCTCCCCGGCTCGAGTGAAGTCGAGAGAGAGGGGAAGCGTCAGCGCCGGATTCGCACCGGCTTCCCCCTGAACGGGCATGATGACGACGCGCCCACTCTACCGGGCGGGTTCGGAGGGGCTTCGGCATGGTCGGCTCCGGACCCGGTGGCCGGACCGCCCCCGGTGCCAGAATGTGCCCCATGGCTGGTCGCGCACAGAGCTTCGGAACGATGGCGGAAGCGTACGAACGGTTCAGGCCGGGATATCCCGTCGAGCTCTTCGACAGGGTGACGGCGTACATGGGCTCGCGGCCCCGGACCGCCCTGGAGATCGGTGCCGGGACGGGCAAGGCGACCCGGCTGTTCGCCCGGCGGGGAGTCGTGGTCACCGCGACCGAGCCCGACGCCGCCATGCGCGCCGAGTTGCGCAAGCACGTGCCGCCGGGGGTCAGGACGCTGCGGGCCGCGTTCGAGGACGTGCGGCCCGGCGAGACGTACGGACTGGTCTATGCCGCGGCGGCGCTGCACTGGACGGACCCGGAGGGCCGGTGGTCCCGGATGGCCGCGTTGCTGGAGCCGGGCGGAGTGTTCGCCTGCTTCGGCGGGTCGGTCCGGCTGGCCGACCCGGCTGTCGACGAGGCGGTTCGTGCGGCGCGGGCACGGTTCCTGGAGACCGACGAGGTCCCGTCCCCGGACGGGACGCCCCCGGAGGACGAGATGCAGTGGCCGGGGACGGAGCTCGGGCGGTCCGAGTGGTTCACCGATGTCCGACAGTCCGTGATCCGGCGGCGTCTGACGATGAGTGACGCCGACTACGCCGGCCACCTCTCGACCGTCTCGGCCTACCTCGTCCTGCCGCCCCCGGAGCGGGAGCAGGTATTCGGCCGGATCAGGCAGGTGCTGCCCAGGACGGTCGAGATCGTCGCCGACATCACCGTCCACCTTGCGCGTCGATGCCACGAGCGGTAGTCGCAAGGCTCTGAGGGGCCTCAGTCCTCTCCCGCCGGGTTCGATCGCGAAGCGTCCCGGCCGTCCCGCCCGCGGTCGCGCCCCTCCGCTCGCCGCGCCGGCCCGGGCACGAAAAAGGGGATGAGGGAGGAACCCGGCCGGTGCTTACATGAGCCGCATGGTGTCTGCCGATCGCTTGCTCGCCTTCGCGGCTATGTCGTTCCTGTTGATCGTGATCCCGGGGCCCAGTGTGCTGTTCGTCATCGGGCGGGCGCTGGCCCAGGGCCGACGCGCGGCGCTGACCACCGTCGTGGGCAACACGGTGGGCGCCTGCCTGCTCGTCGTGGCCGTGGCCCTCGGGGTGGGGTCGGTCGTGGAGCGTTCCGTTCCGGTCTTCACGGTGCTGAAGCTGGCCGGTGCCGCGTACCTGATGTACCTGGGGGTCAGGGCGTGGCGGCAACGCGGCTCGCTCCAGGCCGCCTTCACCGGTGAACGGACCGAGCACGGCGGTCTGCGCACGGCCTGGGAGGGGTTCGCCGTCGGTGTGGCCAACCCCAAGACCATGGTGTTCTTCGCTGCTGTACTGCCGCAGTTCGTCGACCGCGCCCAGGGACACGTCATGCTGCAGATGCTGCTGCTCGGGCTGGTCTTCAACGTCATCGCACTGGCCTCGGACAGCCTGTGGGGACTGCTCGCGGCAACCGGCCGGGACTGGTTCGCCCGCTCGCCCCAGCGGCTCTCCCTGGTCGGAGGAGTCGGCGGGGTCACGATGATCGGCCTCGGTGTGACCATTGCCGTGACGGGACGCAAGGACTGATCCGGCCCGCCGGTCACGGCGCCGCCTCTCACCCCTTGCGGGGAGAGGCCCGCCGGTCACGGCGCCGCCTCTCACCCCTTCCGGGGAGCCTCGCCCGGTCAGCCACGCCGTCGGAGATCCAGCATGCAGAAGACCTTGTCGAAACGGGCCACTCCCACCGCGACGAAGTCGGGCAGCCGTCCGTACTCCGTGAAGCCCAGCGACCGGTACAGCTGCAGGGCAGGGGCGTTGTCGCCGCGGGCGTCCAGGGTGAGGACCTCGATGCCCCGCTCCCGGGCGTCGGCGATCAGGGCGGCGGTCAGCGCCCGGCCGGCCCCCCTGCCGTGGGTGGCGGCATCCACCGCGACCTTCTCCAGGTCCGCGTGCGGCCGATGGGTCGGCCGGGCGTACCGGCGCCAGTACCCGAACCCGCAGAGCTCGCCGCCGACGTAGGCCGCACGCAGCGACGCGTCCCCGGCTCCCACCGCGGAGAGGACGTCGTCGAGGAGAGCCGCCACCTCGTCCCGCGAGGGCGGTTCGACCCAGCCGAGCGCCGCCCCCGCGGCGACGAGGTCCGCCAGGATCCGGTGGGCCGACTCCGGGAACCCGGCCTCCAGCCGCGGATCGGCCGCCAGTTCCGATGCGTTGAGGACGGTGAGGTCGTCGCGATGTTGCGTGGTCACCGGGAGCACCTCCTGCTGCGTGGCCGGATCAGCACGGGGACGGCTTCGGCGCCGGGGTCCGCTGGGCCGGCGGGACGATGGCCGGACCTTGCTCCTCGCCGAGGAAGACGCGGCGCACGACGCGCTCGGCGGCGTTCCCGTCGTCGTACGGGCAGAAGCGCTCACGGAAGGCGGCCCTCAGCGCGGTGGCCTCCGGGCCGCACCAGCGGCCGCTGCGGAAGGCGTCGATGAGCTCGTCCTCCGTGGTCACGACGGTACCGGGGGTGTCGCCCGGCCGGCCGGACACCAGGTCGAACGTGACGCCGCGGACCGCCGTGTAGATCTTCCAGTCGGCGGCGTCGATGACGATGGGGCGGTCGAGGTTGGCGTAGTCGAAGGTGAGGGACGAATAGTCCGAGATGAGTGCGTCCGCTGCCAGGCAGAGGTCCTCGACGGACGGGTGACCGGACACATCGATGACGCCGCCCTGTTCGGCGAGGTCGCGCAGCTGCGGGTCGCGGCGGTCGAGGTGGTGGGTGCGGACCAGCAGGACGAAGTCGTCGCCGAGGGCCTCGGCCACGCGAGCCAGGTCGAAGGTGGGCGTCCAGTCCTTGCGGTAGTCGCGGTGCGTCGGGGCGTACAGCAGGGCGGTCCGGCCCGGGGCGATGCCGAGCCGGTCGCGGAGGGCGGCGACGTCCTCCGCTCCTGCGGCGTAGAAGCGGTCATTGCGTGGGTAGCCCGCGTCGAGCGACTCGAAGGTGCCGGGGTAGACGCGTTCCCACTGCTCCGTGGAGTGCTGGTTGGAGGAGATGCTGAGATCCCAGCGGTTCACATGGTCCAGCAGGCGCTCGAAGTCCATGCCCTGGGCGGCGGCGGGATACGCCTGCTGGTCCATGCCCATCCGCTTGAGCGGGGTGCCGTGGTGCGTCTGCAGATGGATCTGGCCCGGGCGCTTGGCGATGTCGTCCGGGAACCCGGCGTTGCTCACGAAGTACGTGGCGCGGGCCGTCACCTCCGCGTAGCGGCGCGAACCGGGGACGACGCGATCGATGCCGGCGGGCACCTGGTCGGCGAGTTCCTGACGCACCACCCAGACGCCGCGCACGTGCGGTGCCAACTCCTTCGCCTTCTCGAACACGGCGGCCGGATTGCAGGACGGCAGCAGGTCCCCGTACGAGGTGTACACGGCGAGATGCGGATCCAGGGAGCGCCGGCGCTGCAAGCTGGACAGGCTCGTGGCCGCGTGCTTGCCCACCTTGCTCGTGGCCCCGAGGACCTTCCTCGGTCCGGCCCTCTTGACCCGAACGGCGAATTCGGCCGCCTGGTAGGCGCGGAAGGACCTTTTGGCCAGGAGCCGCATGTGTACCCCGAGCGATCCGCCGGGCGGCGTGAAACCGGCCGGGAGGTGCGCGGCGTAGAAGTCGGCGGTGCGCCCGAAGTAGTCCTTGCGGTCGGAGGGCCTGACCCGCTCGGAGCGTTTGAGTGAGAACAGCATGTGGTGCACGGCGCGCTCGAACAACAGGGCTTTGGACCAGTCGAGTTCGGCGCGTGCGTCGAGGAAGGCGAACAAGCCCTCGTACTGTTCGAAGATGTCGAAGTGCTTGCGGCCCGGCGTCTTCGTGATCGCGCCGTGGCGGCGCTGGCGGTATTCGATGCCGACCCTGTTCAGACAGCCGATGCGCTCGGCCGTGACCATCGCCATCTGGGTGACGGGAGCGTCCTCGTACAGGCCGGGTGCGTACTGGAAGCCCTGCTCCAGGAAGAACGCGCGCCGGAACGCCTTGTTCCAGGCCACCAGGAAGAGGTGGATGTACTCGGGCCGGTCCTGGAGGCGGAAGACGTCCGTGCCCGCGCGTTCGAACAGGTCCGCGGTCTGGCTGGGGCCGCCCTTGCCGTGCCAGTAGGTGCGGATGTGGTCGAAGACGAGGATGTCCAGGTCCCCGACCAGGTCGAGCCGGTCGGCCAGCGCCTGGAGCAGACCGGGGGTGTAGCTGTCGTCACTGTCGAGAAACAGGACGTAGTCGCCCGTCGCGCGCTGGAGTCCGGCGTTGCGCGCCCGGCCCAGCCCCACGTTCTGGGGCAGGTGCACGGCCTGGACGCGCGCGTCGCGGGCGGCGTAGCCGTCGATGATCTCGCCGCAGGAGTCCGGTGAGCAGTCGTCGACGGCGATCACCTCGATGTCCCGGAACGACTGCCCGAGGACGGAGTCCAGACACTCGTTGAGGTATCCCTGCACCTTGAACACCGGGACGACAACACTGAAACGAGGCATGGGGGGACTCCAGATGACGTACAGGTTATCGGGGTTGAAGACGAAGACTACCGAGACCGGTGCAGCGTTGTACGGGCGTTCTTCCTGTCGGCCGGAGGGGGCCGGATCAAGAACGCCGCGGCGCGCACGGCGTGCCGGAGTCGCGTGCGGGTGTCTAATCATTCCGGTTTGTCCTGGGAGTCCGGTAGCTATAGATTCCCGCCGTGCCGTCCGTTGACTGTTGGCTCCCGGTTCGCAGTTGAGCGACGACGTGACCCGTCATCATCGGCTGGGAGGGCCCCGCCCACATGTCCGGAACTGATCGCCGGTGGACCATCGCGCTGCGCGGAGCCTGGCGCGACGGCACGCTGTGGCCGTGGTGCCTGGCGGCTGTCGCGGCCGCCTGCGGCTACGGCGTGGCCACCGTCTTCCACCCCGGCTACCTCAGCGCCGACAGCAACACCCAGCTGTGGCAGGCCCTGGGGGACGAGCCGGTGAACGACTGGCACCCCCCGGTGATGGCGCTCGCGTGGCGGATCCTCATCGGGATCACGGGCGACTTCTCGGTCATGGCCGCGGTGCAGGTCGCGTTGCTGTGGGGGACGTTGTGGGTGCTCGCCCGGCTGGTGTGGAGGAGGACGGGCAGCCGTGGGCTCTCCCTCGCGGTGCTGGCCGTCGGGTGGGCGCCGCACATCATGAACTTCACGGGGGTGGTGTGGAAGGACGTGCACCTGGCCTACGCGCTGCTCGCGGTCTTCGCGATCGCGCTCACCGTGCGCGAGTTGCCCCGGGACCGGGTCAGGACCCGCTGGGCCCTGCTGGTGCTGGGGCTGCTGTTCCTCACGTACGCCGCCCTCGTGCGCAAGAACGGGATCCCCGCCACGATCCCGGTCTTCGCCCTGCTGGTCCTCGCGGCATGGCCCGCCCCCGGCCGGCGTCGCTGGCTGGCCGCCGCCGGTGTCTTCGCCGCGGTCGTGCTCGCCGGCAGCGCCGGGGTGTCCGCGGCGACCCACCCGCTGGCCACCCGGGTGTACGCGGTGATCCCGGTGGACGACCTCGTCCACGTGCTCACCCCGGACCAGGTGCGCAGCGCCGCCGAGCAGGCCGGTGCGAGCCCGGACCTGCGAGACCGGCTCGTCGCCGCCGCCGTCACCTGTCAGGAGCGGCACATCACTTCCGACGGATACCTGCAGTGCTTCCCGCAGAGCCGCCCGTTCGACGTGACGTATCTGGACCGGCGGGCCGACGTCGTCGTGCGGATGTGGACGCAGCAGATGCCGAAGCACTGGAAGGGCTATGCCGAATACCGGGCCCGGGTCTTCACCAAGCTGCTCTTCCAGAGCAATCAGACGTTCTGGAACGGCACCCACGTCAACGCCGGCGCCCGCCTGCACCCGGAGGTGCGCAGGCAGCCGCTGAACGACACCTTGCGATTCGCCCTGCAGAACTATGTGACCGGGTTCGCCCGCGACCTGCCGATGCTCTTCCAGGGCTGGTTCTGGCTGGCCGTCTCACTGGTGCTCGTGCTGCGCCGCCGGCCGGCCGGCCCCTACGCCCGCGAGTTGCGGCTCCTCGGGGCCAGCTCCCTCCTGTACATCCTCGCCTACCTGCCCACGGCGCCCGAGTCCAACTACCGTTACGTGTACTGGCCCGCGCTCGCCGGGACCGTCGCACTCGCGCTCATCGCGACCGCCTTCGTGGCGCGTCGGCGCACGGCGGCCGGCGGGCCGGACTACCGTCCCGCCGTGCTTCCGGCCGGCCGGGCCCCCAAAGCCGCTGCGGCGGGCCCGCGCGAGGACGCCGGCGCCGTCGGATGACCCCGGCCGCCGTCCTGACTCACACCGCCACGTAGGTGACCGGCTCGCTCCCGGTCACCGCCTCGGCCCGCCCCAGCTTCACCAGGCGGCGCAGATGCGATTCGGCCTCCGACACGGCGATGTTCCGCGATCCGTAGGGGATCTGCGCCCAGGGCCGGTTCCACTCCATCCGCTCGGCCAGCTGCCATGGCGTGAGCGGTTCGGCGAGCAGGGCGAGGAGGCCCGTCAGACGTTCCTCGTGGTGGTCCAGGAGTTCCTGTACGCGGCCCGCCGCATCCGCGAACGCGTACTGATGGGCCGGGAGGACCTCGGCGACGCCGAGGCGGCCGATGCGCTCCAGGGAGTCGAGGTAGTCGCCCAGCGGGTCGGTGGCCGTGGCGTCGTCCGGGTCCTCGTAGAGGCCGACGTGCGGACTGATGCCGGGGAGCAGATGGTCGCCGGAGAAGAGGCGGCCGCGGCCGGGGAAGCCGGCCGGGTGGTCCTCCTCCAGGTGCAGGCACACGTGGCCCGGGGTGTGGCCCGGGGTCCAGATGGCGCGCAGGGTGCGGCCCGCCAGGTCGAGGAGCTCCCCCGGCACGATCTCGCGGTCCGGGACCGCGGCCCGCAGCCCGGGCAGGGTGCGCATGCGGCCGCCCTTCTCGCGGGCGGCCCGCAGCGGGGCGATGTGGTCCTCGGGTGCGCCGACCGTCGCCAGCTTCGCCGCCAGGTAGGACAGCCAGGTGCCCGGCTCCGACTCGCGGGTGCGGCGGACGATCGCCGTGTCGGCGGCGTGCATCGCGATCCAGGCCCCGGACGCCTCGCGGACCTGGCCGGAGAGGCCGTGGTGGTCGGGGTGGTGGTGCGTGATGAGCACACCGTGGATGTCGGAGACGCCCACGCCCACGGTGGTCAGTCCGGCGGTGAGGGTGTCCCAGGCCTCCGGGTCGTCCCAGCCGGTGTCGATCAGGACCGGGCCGCGGTCCGTGTCGAGCAGATGGACCAGCGTGTGGCCCAACGGGTTGTCCGGGATGGGGACCTTGATGCTGTGGACGCCTCCACCGTGGTTGATCACCTGCGTCATGGACTCCCCATCTCTCCGCGGTCTCGGCGGCGTGCGGGGTACGGCCACGACGCGCCGCGTCCACTGTAACGAGAACTTGTTCCAGTGGTAGCCCCGGTCGACCATCCGTATCGGTGCGCTGGGGAAGGGCGTTCGGCCGGTGCGCCCTCGCTCGCCGCGCGCGGGCTCGACCGGCGTTGCCCCAGCCGTGGACTCCTGGAACTGGAACTGGTATCAGTTCTGACACAAGGTCAGATGAGGGATCGTCAGTCGGGCGGGTCACGTGCCGCGTCGCGGGAGGCAGCAGCCATGAGCGAGCTTGTCGAACACGGAAAACTGTTCATCGGCGGGGAGTTGGTGGATCCGCTCGGCCGGGATGTCATCGAGGTCATCTCCCCGCACACCGAGCAGGTCATCGGCCGTGTGCCGCATGCCGCCGAGGGGGACGTGGACCGTGCCGTCGCCGCGGCCCGGCAGGCGTTCGACCACGGGCCCTGGCCGCGGATGTCACTGGACGAGCGCATCGCCGTCGTCACGCGGATCAAGGACGCGTTCGCCGTGCGGTACGAGGAGATCGCCCGGGTCATCAGCTCGGAGAACGGAACCCCGTACACCTCCAGCGTCATGGTGCAGGCCCTCGCCGCGATGATGGTGTGGGACGCGGCGATCACCGTCTCCCGCACCTTCCCGTACGAGGAGCGCCGGGACGGGGCGCTCGGGCAGCTGCTCGTGCGGCGGGAGCCGGTCGGTGTCGTCGCCGCCGTCGTGCCGTGGAACGTGCCCCAGTTCACCGCCGCGGCCAAGCTCGCGCCCGCACTGCTCGCCGGATGCTCGGCCGTCCTCAAGGTCTCGCCCGAGTCGCCGCTCGACGCCTACATCCTGGCCGAGATCGTCGCCGAGGCCGGGCTGCCCGAGGGTGTGCTGTCGATCCTGCCCGCCGACCGCGAGGTGAGCGAGTACCTGGTGGCGCACCCCGGCGTCGACAAGGTCTCCTTCACCGGGTCCGTCGCCGCCGGCCGACGTGTCATGGAGGTCGCCTCGCGCAACCTCACCCGTGTCACCCTGGAGCTGGGCGGGAAGTCCGCCGCCGTGATCCTCCCCGACGCCGACCTGGACGCCGCCGTCGCCGGCATCGTGCCCTTCGCCTGGATGATCAACGGCCAGGCCTGCGTGGCCCAGACCCGCATCCTCGTCCCTCGTTCCCGGTACGAGGAGACCGCCGAGGCCTTCGCCGCCGCCGCCGGTGCGCTGAAGGTGGGCGACCCCCTCGACCCCGCCACCGAACTCGGCCCGCTCGTCGCGCAGCGCCAGCAGCAGCGCTCCCTCGACTACATCGGGATCGGGCAGGAGGAGGGTGCGAAGATCCTGACCGGGGGCGGCCGTCCGGCGTCGCAGGAGCGTGGCTGGTACGTCGAGCCGACCCTCTTCGGGGACGTCGACAACTCCATGCGCGTGGCCCGCGAGGAGATCTTCGGCCCGGTCATCTGCCTGCTGCCGTACGGCGACGAGGACGAGGCCGTGCAGATCGCCAACGACTCCGAGTACGGCCTCAGCGGCAGTGTCTGGACCGCCGACACCGAGCGCGGCATCGACATCGCCCGCCGGGTCAGGACCGGCACGTACAGCGTGAACACCTTCAGTCTCGACATGCTCGGACCGTTCGGCGGCTACAAGAACTCCGGTCTGGGCCGGGAATTCGGACCCGAGGGGTACGGGGAGTACTTCGAGCACAAGATGATCCACCTGCCCGCCGGGTACGGGGGCGAGGCCTGATGGGGGACCGGTGGAGCGTTGAGGTCGACCGGTCCGTCTGCATCGGGTCGGGGATGTGCGTGAACCACGCACCGGCCGGATTCCGGCTGGACTCCGCCCGGCAGTCCCACCCCGTCGACCCGGACACCGACGCCAACGAGCAGGTCCTCGCCGCCGCCGAGGGATGCCCGGTCGAAGCCATCACGGTGGCGCTGGCCGACTCGGGGGAGGTGGTGTTCCCGCCGGAGGAGTAGGGGTGCTCCGGCGGCTCAGGGCCGGGTGCCCGACAACAGGTGCAGCCGCAGCGCCAGTTGGAGTTCCAGCGCCCGGTCGGGCTCGTTCCAGTCCCGGCCCAGCAGTACCTGGATCCGGTCGAGGCGCTGCACCACCGTGTTCACGTGCACGTGCAGTTCGTCCTTGGCCCGGATCAGGCTGCCGCCTGCGGCGAAGTACGCGCTCAACGTCCGAACCAGGTGCGTGCCGCGCTGCGCGTCGTACTCCAGCAACGGCCCCAGCGCCGCCGTCACGAAGCCGTCGACGTCCTGGGCGTTGCCGAGGACCACGCCCAGGAAGCCCAGTTCCTCCACGCACGCGCCCTCGCCCGTACGCCCCAGCACCCGCATCGCCCGCAGGCAGCGCGCCGCCTCGCCGTACGCCCGGGCCAGCTCCTTGGGGCCCCGGGCGGGCCCGGCGGCGGCCACGGTGACCGGGGACTGAGCCAACTGGCCCAGCTGGGCCGCCGCCGAACGGGCCGCGCGGCCCGCGGCCGTGCCGTCGTCCTCGATCAACAGCACCACCGTGCCCGCGTGTTCGGCACTCACGCCGTGGATGTCGCCGCCGAACAGATAGCGCATGGCGGCCGGGGCCAGCCGCTCCCGCGCCCCGGTCTCCGCCACCAGCAGCAGGTGCGGGCGGTCCAGATCGACACCCAGGCGGCGGCCGCGCTCGGCCAGCCCCGCCGGGTCGCGGCCCGTGTCCGTCAGCAGGTCGGCGATCAGCTCGCCGCGGATCCGGTTCTCCGTCTCGGCCACCGTGCGCCGCAGGAGCAGCAGCAGCCCGGTCACCACCGCCGACCGTTCGAAGAGCCTCCGGTCGGAGTCGTCCAGCGGCCGCCCACGGTGCAGTACGAGCCCGGCCAGCAGCTCCTGCCCGGCGAGCACCGCGCAGACCACCCGCCCGTCGCGGTGCACGGCACGCGCCCCCGTACGGGACTCCTCGGCCGCCTCCGCCAGCCACCCGGCGTCCATGCTGTCGGCGGCGAAGCCCGTACCGTCCGGGCGCACCGCGGCCAGCGGGCGGCCGCCCGGGTCGTGAATGGTCAGCGGGGATTCGAGCAGCGCGGCGACGGCCGCCGCGACGTCCTTGACGTCCCGGCCCCGCAGCACCAGGTCCGTCAGCCGGTCGTGCGACTCCTCGGCCCGCCGCATGGCCGCCGAGTGCGCCCGTACGGAGGCGTTGGCCTCGGCCAGTTCCGCGTTCGCCTCCGCGAGTTCGGCGAGGGCCGCGGTGGTGTCGGCCAGCGCGCGGGCCGTGTCGATGGCGATCGCTGCGTGCGCGGCGAGTGAGCAGAGCAGCGCCACCTCGTCGGGGCTGAAGACCCGGGGAGCGCGGTCGGCCGCGAAGAGCACGCCGATCACCTTCCCCGTTCCGCCGCGGCTGGAGCCGAGCAGCAGGGGCACGCCCAGGATGGCGACCAGGCCCTCGTCCAGGACCCCGGCGTTGATGTTGCGGGTGTGGTGGAAGCGTTCGTCGGCGGGGTAGTCCGGCGTCGCGTACGGGCTCGCGGTCTGCGCCACCAGGCCGCCGAGCCCCTCGCCGAGCTCCAGGCGCAGCCGCTGGAAGAGGACCGAAACCGACCCGTCGGTCACCCGCATGTAGGTGTCGCCCGCCTCCTCGTCCGGAAGCGTCAGATAGGCCGTGTCCGTGCCCAGCAGCATCCGGGCCCGCCGCACGATCGCCTTCAGCACGTCGTCCAGGTCGCGGGAGGCCGCCAGGTCGCCCGCCGTGTCGAACAGCGCGGTGAGCTGGAGTTCGCGGCGCCGGTGCTGACGCAGGGCGCCCCTGATCCGCAGCGCCGTCGCCGTGGCCCGCTCCACCTCGGCGAGCTCCACGGCGGGCACGCCGTCCCCCCGCGCCTGCGAGGAGACCGCCCCCAGCGCCTCGGCGGGCGCGTCGTCGGCCAGCAGGTCGAACAGGCGCCGGAGGTGGGGGGCGGCGGAGGGGAGCGGTTCAGGCATGGCGTCCAGCGTTTCGAAGAGGGGATGAGAGGTGGATCAGTTCGCGGTCCAGCCGCCGTCCATGGAGAGCGAGGTGCCCGTGATGTGCCCGGTGCGGGGCCCGCACAGCCACAGGACCGCCTCGGCGACGTCCGCCGGTTCGATCAGCCGCTTGATCGCGCTGCGCTCCAGCATCACCCGTCCCACCACGTCCGCCTCCGATATGCCGTGCGTCCGCGCCTGGTCCGCTATCTGGTTCTCGACCAGGGGCGTGCGTACGTAGCCGGGGCTGACGCAGTTGCTCGTCACCCCGTGTTCCGCCGCTTCGAGCGCGACCACCTTGCTCAGCCCTTCCAGTGCGTGCTTGGCCGTCACGTAGGCCGATTTGTAGGGACTCGCGCGCAGCCCGTGCACCGACGAGATGTTGACCACGCGCCCCCAGCCGCGTTCGTACATCCCCGGCAGGGTCCGGCGCAAGATGCGGAACGGGGTCTCCACCATGACGCGCTGGATCAGGGCGAACCGGTCCGGCGGGAACTCGTGGACGGGCGCGACGTGCTGGAGCCCCGCGTTGTTGACCACCACGTCCACATCGGCCGGCAGCGTGTCGACGACCGCGGGGTCGGACAGGTCCACCACCCAGGGCGTCCCGCCGATCTCCTCCGCCAGGCTCTTCGCGGCCTCTCCCGACCTGTCCACGACGTGCACATGGGCGCCCGCCGCGGCCAGCGCCAGGGCGCAGGCCCGCCCGATGCCGCTGGCCGCACCGGTCACCAGCGCGGTGCGCCCGGCCGGCAGCGGTTCTGGTGCCTGCGGTGATCCGCCGCCGGGGGAGGGGACGGCGGGCTCGTGATCCGGTCTGCGGGAAGTCTCCATGGCCGTCACCGTAGGTACGCGGCGGCCCGTGTCACACGGCGCCGGTGCACACACCCTCCTGCCCCGGCATGGTGGCGGCGTACATGGTGCCGCCCCGCGCCGGGCCGCTCCGGCGCACGGCCCCCGGACCGCACAAGGGCCCCGCCGCACACACCCCGCACGCGCCGGTGTCCGCCTGCCACATGGGCGTGCGGATGCCCCGCTCATAGGTTCCGGCAGCAACCCGATCCCCGCACGTACCGACCAGGGAGGCACCCGTGCGCCCATCCATCCTGAGACGACTGCTCCGCCGCGTCGCGTCCACGGCCGTCCTCGGCCTGCTCGCGGCGACGCTGAGCACCACCGCCGCCGCACAGCCCGCGGCCGCCGCTGCCGGCGGCCTCCAGCAGGTCACCGGCTTCGGCTCCAACCCCGGCAATCTGCAGATGTACGCCTACACACCCGCCGGACTCCCGGCGAACGCGCCCCTGGTCGTCGCGCTGCACGGCTGCACCCAGACTGCCTCCGCCTACTACACCAACTCCGGCTGGCCGAAGTTCGCCGACGAGTGGGGCTTCTCCGTCGTCTTCCCGCAGACCACGTCGGCGAACAACTCGCTGTCCTGCTTCGGCTGGTTCGACCCGGCCGAGGACACCCGGGGCAAGGGCGAGGCCGCGTCGATCGTGCAGATGGTCGAGTACGCGAAGCAGCAGTACGGCTCGGACGGCCGCCGGGTGTACGTCACCGGCCTCTCGGCGGGCGGCGGCATGACCGCGGACCTGCTGGCCGCCTACCCGGACGTGTTCGCGGGCGGCTCCGTGGCCTCGGGGCTGCCCGCACAGTGCGCGACGAGCCAGGCGGCCGCCTCGGGCTGTCAGACGGGCCCGCAGAAGCTGACGCCCGCGCAGTGGGGGGACAAGGTGCGCGGCGCCCACCCGGGGTACACCGGGCCCTGGCCGCGGGTGGCGATCTGGCAGGGCACCTCGGACTACACGGTGTACCCGGCGAACGCCACGGCCCTGCGTGACCAGTGGACGGACGTCTGGGGCATCGGCCAGACGCCGTCGTCCACCGGCACCCTCCCCGGGAACACCACCCGCAGCGTCTACAACGACGCCTCCGGGAACCCGGCCGTGGAGACGTACTCCGTCTCCGGCATGGGGCACGGCCTGCCCGTGAGCCCCGGAACGGGTGCCCAGCAGTGCGGGACGGCGGCCGCGTACTTCCTGAACACGATCTGCTCCACGTACTACACGGGCGTGTTCTGGGGCCTGGACGGCGGCACCCCCGGCGGGGGCGGCGACCAGCTCCCCGCGCCCGCCGGCGTGACCGTCACCGGCACCACGGACACCACGGCCACCCTCTCCTGGAAGGCGGTCGAGGGCGCGGCCTCGTACGCCGTCCACCGCAACGGCACGAAGATCGCCTCCCCCACCGCCACCACGTACACGGACTCCGGCCTCACCGCGGGGACCGCGTACCGGTACACCGTGACGGCCCTCGACGGATCGGGCACGGCCGGCACCGCCTCGGCCCAGGTGACGGCGACCACCACCGGCGGCAGCACACCCGCCACCTGCTACTCCGCCACCAACTACGCGCACGTGACGGCGGGCAGGGCCCACATGTCCGGCGGGTACGTGTACGCCAACGGCTCGAACCAGAACATGGGCCTGTACAACGTCTTCGTCACACACACCCTGAAGGAGTCACCCGCCGGATACTTCGTGATCGCGGACAGCGGCTGCACCACCGGCTGACGCGTGCGGGGGACGGGCCCGGCAGCGGAACTGCCGGGCCCGTCCCCCGCGTCAGGCGCCCTGCCGCGTGAACGCCACCAGACGGTCGGCGATCTCCCGACCGCCCCGCTCGCCCGTGAGGACCGTGTAGTGGTTCACGTCCTTCACCGCCACCGGCTCCACCCGGGTCCCGTCCAGGCAGGCCGCCGCGAGCCGGCCCTCGTCGTACAGCCCCTGCTCCTCGTCCATCAGCCCGCGCGCCGCCCACAGCAGGGTCGCCCCGACGGGGAGCTTCCGTACGGCTGTGAGCACCTCCTCGTCGAACAGACCGACACCGTCCGCGCGGATCGCCTCGATCCGGCACGTCGAGCGCAGCGCGGGCTCCTCGCCCGACAGGTCGCGCTGGATGTACGCGTCCACCTCGTCCGACCACGCCCCCGCGAACGCCGGGTGGGCCTGCCAGAAGGCGCGGTAGGCGGCCCGGTCCGGGAACGTCATCGACAGGCGGTCCATCGCCGGCCCGATCACCGCCGTCAACAGCTCGTCCGGCGTCAGATGCGTGGGTGCCGGGAAGCCGATGCCGCCGTCGACGAGCAGCAGCGGGCCGAAGCGCAGCGGGTGGCGCACCGCGGCCAGCGCCGCCACGAACGCGCCCATCGAGTGGCCCGCCAGCACCACCCGGTCCAGGCCCAGGGCCTCGGTCAGGGCAGCGATGTCGTCCGCGTGCGCGGCGATGCCGTACGGACCGGGTACCCCTGAACTCCCCGCCCTGCCCCGCAGGTCGGGGGCGATCAGCGTGACACGGCCGGCCAGCTGCCGGGCCACCGTGCCCCAGGAGAGCGCGTTGGCCGTGATTCCGTGCAGCGCCACCACCACCGGCGCGCCCGGATCGGTCGCCGGCCAGCGCAACGCGGCCAACGCGCCCCCGCTGACGGGGGCTTTGATCTCCTCGTACGGAATCACTGGTCTCCGGTCTCCTTCCGGTGCGAGACGGCCCCGAGCCTGGACGGCAGCCGCGCCAGGCCGCCCGGCAGCAGATGTACCACGGCCACGAACAGCACGCCCAGCAGGAACAGCGGCTGGGAGAGCGGGACGCGGAGCACGGACGGCAGATCGGCGACCGCGCCCGAACCGGCCAGATCACCGAGCCGGTGGTCCGCCCACGTGTAGAGGATGCCGCCGACCATCGGGCCCCAGCGGGTGCCCGAGCCGCCCAGCACCACCATCACCAGCAGCGACAGCGTGAAGTCGGACGTCGTGGTCTGCGGTGTGGAACCACCGGTCAGGAGCAGGTGCACGATGCCGCCGAGCGCGGCGAGCGCACCCGCGAGGACGAAGGCCGTGAGCTTGAAGCCGTACGGTTTCAGGCCCAGGACCTCCACCCGGCGCTCGTTCTCCTTGATGCCCTCCCAGACGCGCCCGGTGGGAGAGCGGACCGCCCAGGCGACGACCGCCAGGGTGAGGACGAGATAGGCGAGGGCGATCCAGTAGAGGTTCGCGGTGTTGTCGATGCCCACGAGCCAGGAGGGAAGCAGGTCCGCCGGGGCCGCCCGCCCCTCCTCACCGCCGGTGACACCGCCGGGGTTGCGGGACACCAGGATCGAGCCCGCCTGGGCGAAGGCGAGGGTCACCATGGAGAAACCGATTCCGGTGACGCGCAGGCTCACCGACCCCAGGACCAGGGCCAGCGCGATACCGAAGAGCAGCCCGAGGGCCGCGGCGAGGGCGAAGGGGAGCCCCGCCTCCAGCAGGAACATGTTGGTGGCGTAACTGCCCGAGGCGAAGTAGAGCGCGTGGCCGAACGAGAGCAGCCCGGTGCGCCCGAGCAGCAGGTCGTACCCCGTGGCCAGCGCTCCGAACAGCAGGCAGGTGGCCAGGAGCTGCAGGCTGCCCGCGCTGCCGAGCGGCCCGTCCAGCAGGCCGGGCACGGGCACGGCGCTGAAGGGGGCGACGGCCAGGAGCAGCAGGACGGCGGCGGGCCACCAGCGCAGTGGACGTGTCCTGGCACGCGGAAGGGGCGCGGCGGCGGGGCCGCCCCCGGTGCGGTCGTGTGTCTCGGTGGCGGTGCTCACGCGAGCCTCCCCGTCAGTCCGCGCGGGCGGATCAGCAGCAGCGCGGCGAGCAGGACGACGACCGCCAGGTCGCCGAGGCCCGCCGCGGTGTAGTAGTTGGCGAACTGCTGGACCAGGCCGATGACGACGGACGCCACGGCGGCGCCGGTCACCGACCCCATGCCGCCGGTGACCACGACCACGAATGCGAAGATCAGGAGCGACGTGCCCTGCCGGGGGTCCACCGAGCCGAAGTACAGCCCTCCGAGCGCCCCTCCGAGCGCGGCGGCCGCGCCGCCGATCGCGAAGACGAGCGTGAACGCCCTGCGGACGTCGATGCCGAGCGCGGTGACCATGGCCCGGTCCTCGACCCCTGCCCGTACGACGAGGCCGTGCCGGGTCCGGCCCAGGAAGAGCCGCAGCGCCACCAGGACCACGAGCGCCGCCGCGATCAGGACGAGGCGGTTGACCGGGACCTGCGCGCCCAGCAGCCCGAAGGTGCCCGACAGCGCCTCGGGCCCCGGGTAGGTCCGGGCGTCCGAGCCCCAGATGCCCGACAGCAGCGCCGGGACGGCGAGCCCGACCCCGACCGTGGCGAGCACCTGCTCGCGCGGCCGGGTGTAGAGCGGGCGGACGACGGTGAGTTCCAGGAGCACGGCGGCCGCGGTGCCCACCGCCGTACCGAACAGGACCGCGAGGACGAAGCCGGCCCCGCCGGGTCCCGCGCCGGGCAGATTCCCGGACGCCGCCCACCAGGTGCCGTACGCACCGATGGAAAGCAGCGCCCCGTGGGCGAAGTTGAGGACGTCCATCAGGCCGAAGATCAGCGAGAGCCCGGACGCGATGAGGAAGTAGAGGGCTCCCAGACCGAGTCCGGTCATGGTGAGCAGTACGAGGGTGGACATCAGGAATCCGCCTTCACGGAGGGTTCGTCGGCACCGGCAGGAACTTCGGTGACCGGGCCGTGGCCCACGCCGAGCAGCCTGCGGGCCGCGTCCGCGTCCTCGAGCAGCTCGTCCGCCGGGCCCCGGTGGGCGGTGCGGCCGTCGGCCAGCACCACACAGTGCCGGGCGAGGCGCCGTACGACGGCGAGGTTCTGCTCGACGAGCAGGACCGGCACCGCCTCGGCGGCCCGCTCAAGTACCTGGGCGACCTCGGTGACCACCTTCGGCGCCAGGCCCTTGGTCGGTTCGTCCGCGATGATCAGCCGGTTGGTGTTCAGCAGGGTGCGGCCGATGGCGACCATCTGCTGCTGACCGCCGGACAGCGTTCCGGCCAACTGCCGTGCCCGTTGCTTCAGTTCCGGAAACAGCTCATGGACCAGCGGGTACGCGGGCTCGCCCGCGCCGCGCCGCTCCGCCAGCCGCAGGTTCTCCGCGACCGTCAGCCCGGCGAAGATGCCGCGGTCCTCGGGGGCGTAGCCGATCCCGCGCCGGACCAGCGCGTGCGTCGGCAGCGCCGCGGTCTCCTCGCCGTCGAGGCGGACGCTGCCTTCGCGCGGGACGAGGCCGAGGATGCCCCGTACGGTCGTGGTCTTCCCGGCCCCGTTGCGACCGAGCAGCGCGGTCACGCCGTGGGCCGCGACGTCCAGGTCGACTCCGTGCAGGATGTGACGGCCGCCGATCAGGACCCGCAGATCCCGTACGTCGAGCAGGGGTTGCCCGGTCACAGTCCCTCCCCGAGGTAGGCCTGCTGCACGGTCGGGTCGGCGGTCACGGCCGCCGGTGTGTCGAGGGCGAGCAGCCGGCCGTGGTGCATCACGGCCAGTCGGTCCGCGAGGCCCAGCAGCACGTCCATGTGGTGCTCGACCATGAGGACCGTGCGCCCCTCCTCCCGGTGCAGGGTGCGGATCAGCTCGGTCAGCGCCGGGACCTCCTCGGCGCTCACCCCGGCCATCGGCTCGTCGAGGAGCATCAGCCGGGGCTCGCCCACCAGCAGCACGGCGAGCTCCAGCTTCCGCTTCTCGCCGTGCGACAGTTCGGCGGCCGTCGCCCCGGCCCGGTGACCGAGACCCGTGCGCTCCAGGACGCCGACCACTTCGGCGGTGTACGGGTCGGCCCGCCGCCAGAGGCGGTACGAGCCGCCCCGGGCAGCCTGCGCGGCCAGCCGGACGTGGTCGGCCACCGTCATCGCGGGCCAGAGGCTGGACGTCTGGAAGGTGCGGCCGATGCCGCGCCGGGCCCGGACGTGCGCGGGCCGGTCCGTCATGTCCGTGCCGTCCAGCGCGATCGTGCCCGTGGTGGGCAGCGTCAGCCCGCTGATCAGATTGAACAGGGACGTCTTGCCCGCCCCGTTGGGCCCGATGAAGGCGAGGAACTCGCCCTCGCGGACGCTCAGGGTGATGTCTCGGACGATGGTCGCGCCACCGACGCTCCAGCCGATCTGGTCCAGCCGGAGCACCGGGGCCGCCACGTCCGCCGGGCTGCCGGGCCCGAGGGTGTGGGGTGCGGTCACGGTTCAGCCCGCCGAGGGCTTCACGGGCGGAGCCACGGTGTCCATCGCCTCGGTGTCCACCAGCCCGGGCTTCGCGGCTGCGCCCTTGCCGGACAGCCGGGCGACGAACATCGGCTGCAGCAGCGCGTGGTCCTCGGCCCGGACCTGCTGCTTGCCCTTGGCCCCGTCGAAGGTCCAGCCCTCCAGGGCCTTCACCATCGCGGCCGGGTCGGTGGCGCTGCCCTCGGCGACGGCGTGCACGATCATCTGGGCCGCGGTGAAGCCGTCCGGGGTGAACAGGTCGGGCGTTCCGCCGGTCCTGGCCACCGAGTCGAGCATCGCCTTCTCCACGGTGTTGCCGCCACCCGCGCCGGGGAAGTAGTGGGCCAGGAACGACACCTTCGCCCCGGCCGCCCCGAAGACCGGGTACGAGGCGGTCCCGGCGAGGCCGGTCACGACCTTGCCCGCGCCCAGCACGCCCTGTTGGTCCAGTGCGGTCCACAGCGCCGGGGCGGTGGACCCGGCCCAGGCGACGAAGACCAGCTCCGGCCCGCCCGCCTTGACCTGGCGGGCGAACGGCGTCAGGTCCGTCGCACTGGGCGGCGCCAGCACCGAGCCCACCTTCGCGCCCTTCGCGCCGAGCACAGCCTTGACGGCGGCGACGTTGGCCTGGCCGAAGGTGGAGTCCTGGGCGAGGACCGTGACCTTCTTTCCCTCGGCGTCGCCGAGCATCGCGCCCGCCGTCAGGATGTCCTGGTAGGACTGGCGGCCCGAGCGGAACGTGTACGCGTTGATGCCGGTCACCGCGTCGGTGGCCGCCGGGCCGCTGACGTACAGCACCTTGTTCTGTGCGGCGAGCGGTGCCATCTGCAGAGCGACGCCGGAGTCGGTGGTGCCGGCCAGCACCTTGTAGCCCTTGCCTATCAGGCTCTTCGCGGCGGAGACCGCCTTGCCGGGGTCGCCCGCGTCGTCCTGCTCGGTGACCTCGATGCGGTGGCCCGCGACCTTGCCGGTGCCCTTCGTCGCGTAGTCCAGGCCCGCCATGAAACCGTCGCGGTACTGCTTGCCGTAGTCCGCGAGCAGGCCCGTCCGGGAGTAGACCAGGCCGACCTTCACGGGCGCGTCGGCGGCGGACTTCCCGGACCCGCCGGACCCGGAGTCGCCCGCCTTGCCGGCTGCGGTGCAGCCGGTCAGCAGCAGGCCGGCGGCGGCCAGTACGGCGACGGTGGACAGCGACCGGTGCGGGGCGGTGCGGGTGCCGCCTGTGCTGGATCTGCTGATTCTGCTGGCTCTGCGACGCATGGTGACCGGCTCCTCGGCGTGTTCCTGTGATGTCGCCGAACCGTATGAACACCGTGCCGTCGTCGACATGGTGCAGGGCGCCCCACCTGGCCCGGGGGGCATGTGGGGGCGCTACATAGGCAGGGGTCAGGGGCCGGGAGCCCGGAGCGCCGGTCGGCGGGGGAGGTGTTGCCGGCGTCTCCGTGTTCCACGGAGGGTGTGCGGGCGGCCCGCAGGACTGTTCCGGTGCCACGGGTGCGGCCCGGCGGGTCCGGCACCCCGCGAGCCCGCACCGCCCGTCGGCGGACGGGCGGGGGCGCGTGGGATCAGCGGACCGGGCCCTCGGACGTCAGGTCGATCAGCCGGCAGACCGTCTCGATGTCTATCTTCACCTGCGCGATCGATGCCCGTCCCGACAGCCAGGTGATCAGTGCGGAGTGCCAGGTGTGCTCGATCACCCGGACGGCCGAGAGCTGCTCGGGCGTCGGGTGGTCGAGCTCCATCGCGTCCAGGATGATCGCCGTCGTGAGCCGCGAGACCGTGTCCACCTCGGGGCTGACGCTGCGGTCCGCGAAGGTCAGCGCGCGCACCATCGCGTCCGCCAGATGCGGTTCGCGCTGCATCGCGCGGAAGGCCCGCATCAGGGTGTCGGCGACCCGCTCCGCCGCGTCGTTCCCGGCCGGGGGCCGTTTGCGGAGTGTCCCGTGCATGTGCTGGAGCTGGTCCTGCATGGTGGCGACGAGCAGATGGACCTTGGACGGGAAGTAGCGGTAGAGGGTACCCAGGGCCACTCCGGCGGCCTCCGCCACCTCGCGCATCTGCACGGCCTCGAACCCGCCCCTGCTGGCGAGCTGGGCGCTGGCGTGCAGGATGCGGCGGCGGCGGGCCTCCTGGCGTTCCGTCAGGGGCGGCGATGCCGGTCTGGCTTCCGCTGTCATGTGTCCCATCCCGAGGCTTCTGTCCGCGACCGCGAGGCTGCGGCGGCCGGTCCGGCGGCGCACAGCATGCCAGGGTGTGTGCCGTGGCGCGAATCACCTGATCCGGCCGTTGCACCGTTGCTACCTGCCGGTAGATTCGTAGCTCATTGAACGATCAAGTCTGACCGACCGGCACCTGGAGGGTGGGTGAAGGAGCGGGGCCGGGTGCGTGCAGCTGCGAGGCGGAGGATTGAGCCATGGCGATTGACGACAACGCCGCAGATGTGCGTGCCCAGCCCCGCGACGCCGCCCTCCATGTGCCGGTCGGTCTGTAACTTGTTCTAGATTAGCGTGAGCGGTTACGCTCCGGCGAACACGCAGTGAGAAGGGGGCCGAGTGTGACCGCTGAGGCCATAGAGTCGGGCCCCCGTACGGGCGTCGATACGTCGGACACGGGCGCCGGTGACCGGCCCCTGCGCATCGCGCTCCTCACCTACAAGGGCAACCCCTTCTGCGGCGGGCAGGGCGTCTACGTACGCCACCTCGCCCGGGAGCTCGCCCGCCTCGGCCACAGCGTCGAAGTGATCGGCGCCCAGCCCTACCCCGTGCTCGACGAGGGCGTCCCGCTCACCGAGCTGCCGAGCCTGGACCTCTACCGGCAGCCCGATCCGTTCCGCACCCCGGGGCGCGGCGAGTACCGGGACTGGATCGACGCCGCGGAGGTCGCCACCATGTGGACCGGCGGCTTCCCCGAACCGCTCACCTTCAGCCTGCGCGCCCGGCGTCACCTCGTGGCCCGGCGCGGCGAGTTCGACGTCATCCACGACAATCAGACGCTCGGCTACGGACTCCTGGCAGACCTCGGCGCACCGCTCGTCACGACGATCCACCACCCCATCACCGTCGACCGGCAGCTCGACCTGGACGCCGCCCCGACCAGACGCCGACGCGCCTCCGTACGCCGCTGGTACGCCTTCACCCGCATGCAGAAGCGGGTCGCGCGCAAGCTGCCGTCCGTGCTCACCGTCTCCGGCTCCTCCAAGCAGGAGATCGTCGACCACCTCGGCGTGCGTCCGAACCGCGTCCGTGTCGTGCACATCGGCGCCGACACCGACCTGTGGTCGCCCGACCCCGCCGTCGCCGAGGTGCCCGGCCGGATCGTCACCACCTCCAGTGCGGACGTCCCGCTCAAGGGCCTCGTCCACCTCGTCGAGGCGCTGGCCAAGCTCCGTACCGACCACCCCGCGGCGCACCTCGTGGTCGTCGGCCGCCGGGCCGAGGACGGACCGGTCGCCCAGGCCATCGAGCGGCACGGACTCGGGGACGCCGTCGAGTTCGTGAAGGGCATCAGCGACACGGAGCTCGTCGACCTGGTGCGCGGCGCCCAGATCGCCTGCGTCCCCTCGCTGTACGAGGGCTTCTCGCTGCCCGCCGCCGAGGCCATGGCCACCGGCACCCCGCTCGTCGCCACCACCGGCGGGGCGATCCCCGAAGTCGCGGGCCCGGACGGCGAGACCTGTCTGGCGGTCCCGCCCGCCGACGCGGGCGCGCTGGCCGACGCGCTCGGCCGGCTGCTCGGCGACCCGGAGCTGCGCGCGCGGCTCGGGGCCGCGGGGCGCGAACGGGTCCTCGCCCGGTTCACCTGGAAGCAGGCGGCGATCGGCACCGCCGCGCTCTACCGGGAGGCGATCGCGGCCCGCGCCGCCACCGGCCCCGGCGGCCGACGGTGACACCGCCTCCCACCCGCTCCCTCCCTCCCCGACCCCTCGACCGCGAAAGCAGGCATTCGTGCTGACCGTGGACTTCACCCGCTTCCCGCTCGCCGCAGGCGACCGAGTGCTCGACCTGGGCTGCGGCGCCGGACGCCACGCCTTCGAGTGCTACCGGCGCGGCGCCCAGGTCGTGGCGCTCGACCAGAACGGCGAGGAGATCCGCGAGGTCGCGAAGTGGTTCGCCGCGATGAAGGAGGCCGGGGAGGCCCCCGAGGGCGCCACCGCCACCGCGATGGAGGGGGACGCGCTCAACCTGCCGTTCCCCGACGCGTCCTTCGACGTCGTGATCATCTCCGAAGTCATGGAGCACATCCCGGACGACAAGGGCGTCCTCGCCGAGATGGTCCGGGTCCTGAAGCCCGGCGGCCGGATCGCGATCACCGTGCCGCGTTACGGCCCCGAGAAGGTGTGCTGGACGCTCTCCGACGCGTACCACGAGGTCGAGGGCGGCCACATCCGCATCTACCGGGCCGACGAGCTGCTGGGCAAGATCCGCGGCGCCGGCCTCAAGCCGTACGGCACCCACCACGCGCACGCCCTGCACTCGCCCTACTGGTGGCTCAAGTGCGCCTTCGGCGTCGACAACGACAAGGCGTTGCCGGTGCGGGCGTACCACAAGCTGCTGGTCTGGGACATCATGAAGAAGCCGATGGCCACCCGGGTCGCCGAACAGCTCCTCAACCCGGTCGTGGGCAAGAGCTTCGTGGCCTACGCGACCAAGCCGCACCTGCCCGCCACCGTGACGGCCGAGGACCGGGCGTGAGTCTTCCCGAGCGGACCGAACACCTCGTCCTGCCCGGAGTGCTCACCGCCGGGGAGGCCGCGGAGACCGTCGCCGCGCTGCTCGCCGTGCAGTGCGACGACGGCGCGATCCCGTGGTTCCGCGGCCACCACCTCGACCCGTGGGACCACACCGAGGCCGCCATGGCCCTGGACGCGGCCGGCGAGCACGCAGCCGCGGAACGCGCGTACGAGTGGCTCGCCCGCAACCAGAACGAGGACGGCTCCTGGTACGCGGCCTACCACGACGGCGACCCGAAGCAGCCGACCGACCGGGGCCTGGAGACCAACTTCTGCGCCTATGTGGCCGTAGGCGTCTGGCACCACTACCTCGCCACCGGAGACGACGCGTTCGTCGACCGGATGTGGCCGACGGTCTTCGCCGCGGTCGAGTTCGTCCTGCGGCTCCAGCAGCCGGGCGGACAGATCGGCTGGAAGCAGGAGGCCGACGGCACCCCGGTCACGGACGCGCTGCTGACCGGATCCTCCTCCATCCACCAGGCCCTGCGCTGCGCGCTCGCCATCGCCGAGCGCCGTGAGGAGCCGCAGCCCGACTGGGAGTTGGCGACCGGGGCGCTGGCGCACGCCATCCGCAGCCACCCGGAGCGCTTCCTCGACAAGAGCCACTACTCGATGGACTGGTACTACCCGGTCCTCGGCGGCGCGATCGGCGGACCGGCCGCCCAGCAGCGGATCGACGAGGGCTGGGACCGCTTCGTCGTCCCGGACCTGGGTGTGCGCTGTGTGCTGCCCAACCCGTGGGTGACCGGCGGCGAGAGCTGCGAACTGGCCCTGGCCCTCTGGGTGATGGGCGAGTCCGACCGCGCGCTGGAGATCCTCCAGTCGATCCAGCACTTGCGGGCCGGGGGCGGGATGTACTGGACGGGGTACGTCTTCGAGGGCAACCGGGCGTTCTGGCCCGAGGAGCACACGGCGTGGACCGCCGGATCACTCCTGCTGGCGGTGGCCGCGCTCGGGGGGGACGAGGCGACCACCGCGGTCTTCAGCGGTGAACGGCTGCCGAAGGGGCTGGAGCCGGACTGCTGCGGCTGACCGGCACATGGGGGCGGGTCCGGGCCCGCCCCCTCTTCGGCGTTCTCAGTGCCGGATGCGGCCGGCGACCGCGTGACCGATGAACAGGTACACGACGGCGGCGAGTCCGTATCCGGCGACGACCCTGGCCCACGCCTCGTCGAACGTGAACAGGTCGTACGACCAGCCGGCGAGCCATCGGGCCGTGTGCTGCACGAATTCCACCAGGTCGTTGCCCCGGTTGGCGTCGAGCAGGTACATCAGGATCCACAGGCCGATGATGAAAGCCATGATGTCGGCCACCACGGCTATGACACGTGCAGCGGTGCTGCTTCCCTTGCCTCTGCTGTAGGACATGGATTGCGGGTTGCCCGTTTCCACCGGGCGAAACCCGGACGGGCGGTCCCGGGTGGCGGCACCGACCCGCCGCGGGCAGCCTTGCGGGGAAGTGCCGGGACCCGGCACCCACCGTGATGTCCCCGGTCAGGGAGGCCCGCCGTGCCCCGCTCCGTACCGCTCCGCCGACTGCTCGTGGCTTTGCTGCTGTGCTGCTCCGTGCTGGTGGGCACCACCGCGTGCGGGGGTGACGACGGAGACAGCGGCGCGAGCAGTTCGGCGTCGCCCACCGGTACGTCGTCGGCCGAGGCGCAGAAGTTCGCCAAGACGCGGTTCGTCGCCAACGCGGGGCTCGCGGCCGGGGCGACGTACCAGTGGATCGTCAAGCCTTACCGCGCAGGGAAGTTCAAGAAGGGCGCGGACGGGCGGACCTTCGCGCTCGTCAAGGCCGGGCTCGCGGGCGGGTTCGCCTACAACCGGCTCAAGGCCGCGTCGGACAACGCCAAGGGCGACCCGCTGCTGTCGAAGGCCGTCGCCCCGCTGACCGCGGGCATCGAGTCCCTCAAGGGCATGGCCACCAAGCTCCGCAAGGGCGAGGCGGGCGACGGGGACGTCGGCGCGTTCGAGAGCGTCATCAACAGCATCAAGGACGCCGGCAGGAGCGCGGGCGCCGAGGTCGAGGAGAAGGTGCCGTCCACCTCGCAGCTCGGCGGATAACCGCATGTGGGACGGGTGACGGCCGCACTAGAGTGCGCGCATGACCCCCATCGCGCATGAGCGCTACTGCGACGAGATCGTCCTGCTGACCGACGAGTTGAGGTCGGCGATCAACGGCGCGGACCTCGACGCGACCGTCCCGACCTGCCCGGAGTGGACGCTGCGGGACCTCGCCGTCCATGTCGGGGGCGCCCACCGATGGGCCGGTGAGATCATCCGTACCCGCGCCACCGAGGAGCTCCCGGACGAGCAGGTGCCGGCGTTCACACCCGACGGCGACGACCCCGCCGTGCTCGACGCCTGGCTGGCGGACGGGGCGGCCGGGACCGCCGCGGCGCTGCGGGAGGCGGGCCCGGCGGCGGAGGTCTGGTCGTGGTACCGGGACTGCAACGCGGGCTTCTGGGCGCGGCGGATGGCGCTGGAGACGGTCGTCCACCTGGCGGACGCGGCCCTGGCCGCGAAGGTTCCGTACACGATGGCGCCCGGCCTGGCCGCGGACACGATCGACGAGTGGCTGGAGATCGTCTCCTTCGCCCAGGCCGAGGGTGATCCCGAGGCCGCGGAGCTGCGCGGGGAGGGTCGCTCCATCCACCTGCACGCCACCGACGTACCGGATGCCGAGTGGCTCATCGAGTTCGGCGAGGACGGCTTCACGTGGCGCCGCGCGCACGGGAAGGCGACCGTGGCGCTGCGGGGGCCGCTCACCGAACTGATGCTGGTCTTCAACCGCCGCCTGGCTCCCGACAGCGACCGGGTCGAGCTGCTGGGTGACGCGGAGCTGCTGGACTTCTGGCTGGCCCGGTCCTCCTTCGGCTGAGCCGCGGCGGAGCGGCGCGGCCGGTGTGCGGGCCGGGCGGGGCTGGGCCAAGCTGGAGGGGACGCCCGTCCCGTCCTGCCAGGAGGTGCCGATGGACCCGGTCCGGGCCCTGGAGCGGATCGCCTTCCTGCTGGAGCGCGGCAGAGCCGAGACGTACCGCGTCCAGGCCTTCCGCACCGCCGCCCGCACGGTGGCGGGCATGGCCGACGGCGAGGCCGTGGAGCGGGTGACGAACGGCTCCCTGGAACGGGTCAAGGGCATCGGCCCCCGTACCGCTCAGGTGATCCGCGAAGCGGTCGCCGGGCAGACGCCCGCCTATCTGGAGCGGCTGGAGGCGGAGGCCGCGCAGAACGGCCCGCTCGCCGAGGGCGGTGAGCGGCTGCACGGCCTGCTGCGGGGCGACTGCCATCTGCACTCCGACTGGTCGGACGGCGGCAGCCCGATCGAGGAGATGGGCCGGACGGCGGCGGAGCTCGGCCACGACTGGGCAGTGCTCACCGACCACTCGCCGCGGCTGACGGTCGCCAACGGGCTGTCCCCCGAGCGGTTGCGCAAGCAGCTCGACGAGGTGGCCGAACTCAACGAGCGCTGGGCGCCGTTCCGGCTGCTGACCGGCATCGAGTGCGACATCCATCTCGACGGCTCCCTCGACCAGGAGGAGGAGCTGCTGGAACGCCTCGACGTCGTGGTGGTGTCCGTCCACTCCAAGCTGCGGATGGACCCCGGCCCGATGACCCGGCGGCTGGTCGCCGCCGTCAGCCACCCGCAGGCGAACATCCTCGGTCACTGCACCGGGCGCCTGGTCACCGGCCGGGGCCGGCCCGAGTCACGCTTCGACGCGGACGAGGTCTTCGCCGCCTGCGCCGAGGCGGGCACGGCGGTGGAGATCAACAGCAGGCCCGAGCGGCTCGACCCGCCCAGGCGGCTGCTGCGCCGAGCCGTGGACGCGGGCACGCTGTTCGCCGTCGACACCGACGCGCACGCGCCCGGACAGCTCGACTGGCAGATCTACGGCTGCGCCCGCGCCGAGGAGTGCGGCGTCCCGGCGGAGCGCGTCGTCACGACGTGGACGGCGGACGAGCTGCTGGGCTGGACGCGCGAGGGCGCGGTTGCGAACCGCACGGGCTGAGGCCCGCGCTCCCCGTGGCCGCGCACGGGCGGCCACCGGAGCGGTCAGCTGCCCGGCGGGCGGAACTCCGGCTGGTCGATCATGCGTTGCCAGCTTCCGTCGGCCTGGCGCCGGACCACCTGGGCCCGGGCGCCCGAGCCGTCCTTCGGCGGTGTGGCGGTCAGGGCGATGTCACCGCAGACGAGCGTCGGGAGCGGCTCCTCCGCCTCGAAGTGGGGAGCGTGGGCGAGCACCTTCTCCCACAGTTCACGAATGGCTTCGCGCCCCACCGTGGTGCTGCCGGGCGGGTAGGCCATCACCGCCCCCTCCTCGTACAGCGCGG
Source organism: Streptomyces sp. NPDC005761 (assembly GCF_040630635.1). NCBI lineage: Bacteria > Bacillati > Actinomycetota > Actinomycetes > Kitasatosporales > Streptomycetaceae > Streptomyces > Streptomyces sp. NPDC005761. The sequence continues at coordinate 250,415 of NZ_JBEXXX010000005.1, forward strand.
CGAGACCGGCGGCGTCCCCGGCATTGGCACGCTCCACGAAGAGGCGGGTGAGGTCCTCGGGGGCCAGGGCCTTCTCGTACTCGGGCACAACGTTCCTTCCGTGCGGGCGAATTCGGCACCACCATGGTCCAACGCTCTACGGACAGAAGTCCAATCAATCGCTCCGATTGGCTCTATAATCAGAAGTTATGGAACTCAGGCAGCTGAAGTACTTTCTGGCCGTGGCGGAGGAAGCCAACTTCACCCGGGCCGCCGAGCGCGTGCACATCAGCCAGCCAGGGATCAGTGCGCAGATCCGCCAACTGGAGAACGACCTCGGCGCGACCCTCATCGACCGGTCGGGCCGCAGCGCCGCACTGACCGCGGTGGGGGAGGTGGCCTTCGAGCACGCGCGTGCTGTCCTCGCCGCCGCGGAGGCGCTCCGGCACGCGCTGGACGAGATGAACGGGCTGGTACGGGGCCGGCTGGTGGTCGGCATGGTGACGGCGTGCACGGTCACCCCGCTCTTCGAAGCGCTGTCGGGTTTCCACCGGGCCCATCCCGGCGTGGAGATCAGTCTCGTCGAGGGCGATTCCGCCGCGCTGGTGGAGGACGTCCGCGAGGGGACCGTCGACCTCGCACTGGTCGGCACGGCCGGCCCGGCCCCGGCGGACCTGGACGGACAGCAGGTGATCAGCGAGGCGATCGTCGCGGCGGTCCCGCCCGGCCACCCGCTCGCCGGGGAGGACGGCGTCACGCTCGCCGAGCTGAGCGTCCATCCCGTCATCTGCCTCCCCCGGGGCACCGGCATCCGTGCCGTACTGGACCAGGCCTCGGCCGCGCGCGGCCTCACGCCCACCGTGGCTCTGCAGGCCGCCGCGCCGGGTGCGGTGGTCCAACTGGCGGAGCGGGGCCTGGGCGTGGCGGTCCTGTCCGCGTCCATGCTCACGCAGCACCCGCGGTTGCGTACCGTACCCATCATCGACGCCGACATCGCGGCGGTACTCAGTCTGGTCTCCGCGCCCACCAGGAGTCCGGCCCTGCGCGAACTGCTCGTGCACTGCCGGGAGTCCTTCGGGGCACCGGCCCACAAGGCGCCGGCCCCGGCCGGCCGGGGCGCCGCAGGCCAGGTGGGGCCGTAGCCTCCGGTCACCTGCGGCGCCGCCAGGAGCCGACGGCCCCGACTCCCCGACCCGTCGAGGTCAGCCCTCCGCAGCCACCGCAGAGGTGCCGGGGGCCTCGGCGGCGGGCGCCTGCGGTTGCCGCGCGGCCTCGAAGTCGGATGCCCGGATCAGCACCAGCGACAGCAGACCGCCCACGAACGCGAGACCCGCCGAGAGGGTGAGCAGGGTGTTCAGGCCGTCGACGTACCCCTCCACGGCGAGCCGCTCCACGGTCTGCCGCTGCGCCTCGGGCACCAGCGCCGCCGCCTGGTCGATCTCGCCTCCCCGCACGAGGGCGGCGAGCCGGTCGGTGCGGTCGCCCACGCCGGGGACGCCCGCCAGCCCGTCACGAAGACGGTCACCGATGATCACCGCGAAGGTGGAGCCGAGGACGGCGACACCGGCGCTCACACCGAGCTGGCGGAAGGTGCCGTTGACACCCGAGGCCATACCGGAACGGGAGAAGTCCACGACGCCCACGGCCGTCGAGGCGAGCGGCGGGTTCACCAGGCCGGCGCCGATGCCGCCGAGCACCAGACCGGGCAGGAAGTGCTCCCAGCCGCTGTCCGCGTCGACCCCGCCCATGAGCAGCAGGCCGGCGCCGACGAGGAGCAGCCCGGCACCGATCAGGATGCGCGCCGGGATCCTGGTGCTCACACGGCCTGCCACCAGTGAGGCCACCAGCATCGACAGCGAGGCGGCCAGCAGCCGGACACCGGTCTCCAAGGACGAGTACTGGAGCACCTCCTGGAAGTAGATGGCCAGGAAGAGGAACATCGCGAACAGCGAACCGTTCATCGCGAACGCCGCGACGGACCCGCCGACGAAGGTCGGGATGCGGAACAGCCTCAGCTCGAACATCGGCTGCTCCACCCGTGCTTCGACGCCGAGGAAGGCCGACAGCAGTACACCCCCGACGACGAGGTACGTCACTGCGCCGGTATCGCCCCAGCCGTCCTCACCCGCGCGGATCAGCCCGTAGACGAGGGTGGTCAGCCCGGAGGTCAGCAGCACGAAGCCGGGCAGGTCCAGCCGGCGGGCGAACGGCGACCTGGCCTCGTCCACCCGCAGCACGACGATCAGCGCGACCAGGATGCCGAGCGGCACGTTGACCAGGAAGATGCCCCGCCAGCTGATCCCACTGGAGATCAGCCCCCCGGCCACCGGGCCGATCGCGGAGGCGAGACCGGTGACCATGCCCCAGACACCGAACGCCGTGCCGCGTTCCTTGCCCTGGAAGCTGCCCGCGAGCAGCGCGAGGCCGGTCGCGAACATGACGGAGCCGCCGACGCCCTGAAGGACCCGGGCCAGTACCAGCGTCAGCGGTGACTGCGCCAGACCGCACAGGAGCGAGGCGAACGTGAAGAGGATGACGCCGGTCGAGTAGAGGCGCTTGCGGCCGAACCGGTCCGCGAGGGTTCCGCCGGTCAGCAGCAGGGCCGCCAGCGCCAGCGCGTATCCGTCGACCACCCACTGGAGATCGGCGAAGCCGGCGTGCAGGTCGGCCTGCACGTCGGGGAGCACGACGTAGACGATGGTGGTGTCCAGCAGGAGCATGAACGTCCCGCCGCACACCGCCAACAGCGTCCACCATTTCTTCGGCATCTTCGTTCCTTCTGGTTGTCGAGCGGCGCGGCCGGTGCCGGGAAGCGCTGCCCCGGGCCGTCCGTCGGCGGACCGATGCGGAGGCACCGTTCTCGGTGACACCGTCGTCCGCTGTTCATGCTCGTGAGGGCTGAACCAGAAGTCCAAGACCTAGTTTCTTGGCAGTTCCCAACTTTTGCTTATGGCTCGCCGCCCCGTCGTCCGGAGCGCCGCCGGCCGCCCGTCCGTCAGGTGAGCTCCGCCAGCACCCGCAGGGTGTACGGGTCCGGCGCGGTCACCAGCAGGTCGGTCACCGGGCCCTTGCGCCACAACTCGAGCCGTTCCGCGATCCGTTGCCTCGGCCCGACGAGCGAGATCTCGTCGGCGAACGCATCCGGCACGGCCAGTACGGCCTCCTCCTTGCGCCCCTCCAGGAAGAGCCGCTGGATGTGCCGCGCCTCCTCCTCGAACCCCATCCGCGCCATCAGGTCCGCGTGGAAGTTGCGGGCCGCGGCGCCCATGCCGCCGATGTAGAAGCCGAGCATCGCCTTCACCGGCAGCAGTCCTTCCGCGACATCGTCACAGACGTGCGCCCGGGCCATCGGAGCGATCATGAACCCTTCGGGGAGGCCGCTCAGCGAGGCCTCGTACACATCCGTGCGCAGCGGCGACCAGTACAGCGGCAGCCAGCCGTCCGCGATCCGGGTGGTCTGGGCGATGTTCTTCGGCCCCTCAGCACCCAGCAGGACCGGAAGGCCGGCGCGCAGCGGATGCGTGATCGGCTTCAGCGGCTTGCCCAGGCCGGTGGCGTCCGGGCCGTTGTACGGATGCGCGTGGAACCGTCCGTCCAGGGCGACGGGTGCCTCACGGCGGAGCACCTGACGCACCACGTCCACGTACTCACGGGTCGCGGTGAGCGGACTCCTCGGAAAGGGGCGGCCGTACCAGCCCTCCACGACCTGCGGTCCGGACAGCCCGAGGCCGAGCATCATCCGGCCGCCGGAGAGATGGTCCAGGGTCAGGGCGTGCATCGCGGTCGCGGTCGGGGTGCGGGCAGCCATCTGGGCGATGGCGGTGCCCAGCCGGATGCGGGAGGTGTGGGCGGCGATCCACGTCAGCGGGGTGAAGGCGTCCGAACCCCAGGCCTCCGCCGTCCATACCGACGCGTAGCCCAGGTCCTCCGCCTCGCGGGCGAGGTCCAGATGGGCCGGGTTCGGGCCGCGGCCCCAGTAGCCGAGAGCGAGTCCGAGCCGCATTCCGCTGCCTCCCCATATTTCTGACGATGCATCAGGTATGGCCGGAGGGTACGACAGCGGCCCCCCGCCCGGAAGGGGCGGGGGGCCGCTGTCGGCCGTGCGTGTGCTGTGGTGTCAGCCGCGCTGGATGCCCGTGGTGTCCTGGAGGACACCACGACGGCCGTCCTGCGTCTGGGCGATGAGGCCCGGACCGCGCTGCTCGATCGCGAGGTACCAGGTGCCCGGCGCCAGTTCGGCGATCGGGGACGGGGAACCGTCCTCGCCGTACAGCGGACGGGCCACCGGCACCGCGAACCAGAACGGGGTGAAGTCACCGGCGGGAGCCGCCTGCTGGGCGGGGGCCTGAGCCTGCTGCGGCTCGGGCTGGCCGGGCTGCGGCTGACCGCCGAACGCCGGCGCCTGGCCCTGCGGCTGCCCACCGTAGGGCGGCTGCTGCGCACCCGGGTAGCCATAGCCCTGGCCCGGCTGGCCACCGTACGGCGGCTGCACGGCCTGCGGCTTCGGAGCACCCGCCAGCGGGGCCTTGAGGGCCGGGACCAGCGGTGAGGCGACCGCGCCCGCGGCCAGTGCCAGGGAGGCGATCAGGCCGAGGATCAGGCCGGCGCCGGCGTCGATCTGGCCGAGGTCGATGATCGTCCAGAAGAGGCTCCACGCGGTGAACACCGTGGCGGCGACACCGAACTGGGCGAGATCGAGACCGGCGACCTTGCGCGGCTGGGGCTGCGAACGGGACAGCACGATCAGTGCTGCACCGATCACCCCGACCATGTAGACGCCGATCGCGTTGCCCAGGGAGTCCCAGGAGTTGGGCGCGTCGACGCTGGTGCTTCCGTAGTCGAAGTAGTCGAGGAAAGAGGCGATGAACAGCACGACCGCTGCTCCGATCACCACGCCATCGCCTCGAGTGAGGGAGCGGATATTCACGTGAAGGTCCTTAGTCGGTCGTCTCGTCGGGGCGGTCGTCGCTGCCACCGGTACGGCGGGTACGGCGCGAAGCTCGGGAGCGGCCCCCCATCGTACGGATGAATCTATCGTCTGCCCGGGCGGGTTGGGTCCCTGCCCGGTCCTTGAGCGGGCATCCTCCCGAATTCAACGCAGAACCACCTCTTACTACCCCTTGAGGTAGCTGCTGATGCCGTCCGCGATGCCCTGGGCCGCCTTCTGGCGCCAGCCCGCGCTGGTGAGCAGGGCGGCATCCTTCGGATCACGCATATTGCCGCATTCGATGAACACTTTGGGCACGGTCGACAAATTCAGTCCGCCGAGATCGTCGCGGGTGTCCAAACCGGTATTGCCGCCGATGTAATTGGAAGGCGCACTTCCGGTGGCGCGTACGAAGAGGCCGGCGATCCGGGTGCCCAGATCGCGCGAGGGGCCCACGATCTTCGAGGTGTCCGCGCCGCCCCCGCGCACCGGTGCGGGAAGAATCACATGGAAGCCGCGGTTCCCGGCCGCCGAACCGTCCGCGTGGACCGAGACGACCGCGTCCGCCCCGGCCTTGTTGCCGATCCGGGCCCGCTCGTCGACACAGGGCCCGAACGCCCGGTCGCCGTCGTACGTCAGGACCACCTTCGCGCCCTGCGCCTGGAGCAGCGCCCGCAGCCGGTGCGAGACATCGAGCGTGAACCGGGCCTCCGCGTAACCGGAGTTGGTGGAGGTACCGGTGGTGTCGCACTCCTTGTGCGTCGTACCGATGTCCACCTGTCGGTTGATCTCGGCGGTGTGCAGATGGTTGTCCGGATTGTGGCCCGGGTCGATGACGACCGTTTTTCCGGACAGCGGCCCGGAGACGGTCGGAGGCGTGGACGGCGAGGGGGAGGCGGGCTTCTTCGTCGGGGACGGGCTCGCACGCACCGGTGACGGGGTCGCCGGGGAGGCCGGGGTGGACGAGGCGGCCGACGGGTCCGCGTCGCCGCCCTTCCCCGGCCGGGCCTGTGCGGCACCGCCGCCACCGCAGCCGGCGACGCCCAGACACAGCAGGGTCAGACCCGCGGCGGCGGACAGGGCGGGGCGGCGGCGGGTGGAGGGAACACTCTCGTAGGGACGCACCCGGCGATGCTATCCGGGAGCCCGCGCGGTGTCCGGAGTGCTCAGATCCCCGTCCCGGTACGCCGCAGCACCCGCAGTGAATCCGTGACGGAGATCTCGGTGAACGCCCCCGACGCCAGCGCCCTCAGATACACCCGGTACGGGGCCTGGCCGCCGTGCGCGGGGTCCGGGAACACGTCGTGGATCACCAGCAGCCCGCCCTCCGCGACGTGCGGGGCCCAGCCCTCGTAGTCGCCGTTCGCGTGCTCGTCGGTGTGACCGCCGTCGATGAAGACGAGGCCGAGAAGGCCGCCCCATACGGCCGCCACCTGCGGGGACCTCCCCACGAGCGCCACCACGTGCTCCTCCAGTCCGGCGGCGTGCAGCGTCCGGCGGAACGTGGGCAGCGTGTCCATCCGGCCCACCTCGGGGTCCACCACCGTGGGGTCGTGGTACTCCCAGCCGGGCTGCTGTTCCTCGCTGCCCCGGTGGTGGTCGACGGTGAGAGCCGTCACGCCCGCCGCCCGCGCCGCGTCGGCGAGCAGGATGGTGGAGCGCCCGCAGTACGTGCCCACCTCCAGCAGCGGCAGACCGAGCGCGGCCGCCTCGGCGGCGGCGGCGTACAGCGCGAGTCCCTCGACCACCGGCATGAAGCCCTTGGCGGCCTGGAACGCGGCGAGAATCTCCGGCTTGGGCTCGGCGGCCACGGGTTCCTCCTGGTGGGGCGGGGTGTTTCGACGGCGCCCCATCGTGCCGCACACCCCCGCGGACGTGGTCGGCGGGGGTGTGCGGGTACGAGGGACGGTTCAGCAGCTCTGCCAGAGGCGGGTCATGACGCGGACACCGAAGCGCAGTCCCTCCAGGGGGACGCGCTCGTCCACGCCGTGGAAGAGCCGGCCGTAGTCCAGGTCGTGCGGGAGCTTGAGGCCCTTGAAGCCGAAGCAGCGGATGCCCAGGTGGGTGAAGGCCTTTGCGTCCGTACCGCCGGGGTTGCAGTACGGCACGGGGTGGCCGTCCGGGTCCTCGGCGCGCACCGCGTCGCACATGGCGTCGACGAGCGGGCCGTCGAACGTGGTCTCCATCGCGATGTCGTGGTTCACCCACTCGCGGCTGACCGAAGGGAGCAGCAGCCTGTCGATCGTGTCGATCAGCTCCTGCTCGTGGCCGGGCAGGAAGCGGCCGTCGACACGCGCGGTGGCCTTTCCCGGGATCACGTTGGTCTGGTAGCCCGCGTCGAACATGGTCGGGTTCGCCGAGTTGCGGAGCACCACCTGCATGAAGTCGGAGACGGGCCCGAGCCTCGCGAGGCTGCCCTCGATGTCGTTCTCGTCGAATGCGACGCCGTAGAGCCGGGCGGCCTCCTCGAGCAGCGCGCGGACCGGTTCGATCAGCCGGACCGGGAAGGTCTCGCGGCCGATCCGGGCCAGCGATTCGGCGAGGTCGGTGACCGCGTTCTCGTCGTTGGGGGACGAGCCGTGGCCGGCCCGGCCCGTCGCGGTGAGCTCCATCCAGGCCATACCGCGCTGGGCGTTCTCGATCGGATAGAGGCGCCGCGTGTCGTCGAGGGCGAAGGAGAACCCGCCGCCCTCGCCGATCGCCTCGGTGACCCCGGCGAACAGCTCCGGGCGGTGCTCGACGAGCCAGTGGGCGCCGAATCGGCCGCCCGCCTCCTCGTCGGCGAGGAAGGCGAGGACCAGGTCGCGCGAGGGCCGGGTGCCGGTGCGGGCGAAGTGGCGGGCGGTGGCCAGCATGACGGCCACCGTGTCCTTCATGTCGATCGCCCCGCGGCCCCAGAGGTAGCCGTCCCGGATCTCGCCGGAGAACGGCGGCACCTGCCACTCGGAGGCGTCGGCGGGGACCACGTCCAGATGGCCGTGGACCAGCAGGGCGCCGCGCTCCGGATCGCGGCCCGCGATCCGGGCGATGACGCTGGCCCGGCCCGGGGCGGACTCGATGAGCTCGGACGCGATGCCCACTTCGGCGAGGCGGCCCGCGACCCACTCGGCGCTCGCGCGCTCGTTGCTCGTGGGGTTGGAGGTGTCGAAACGGATCAGTTCGGCGCAGAGGTCGACGACCTCGGCCTGGGCCTCGTCGGAGGCCGGGACCAGGGCGGCGGGGCCGGGGGTGGTGCTCATGCTGCTCCCACGGAGGTGGTGGCGGGGGCGGCGGGGGCCGCGTTGTCTTCGGAGCCCTCGTCGTCGAGGGTGGAGGTGCCGTACGGCCTCACCCAGCCCAGCAGGCCGAGGACGCTGTACAGGACGAATGCGGTGGCCAGCGAGTTCAGGGCCGGGATGCCGCCGTCGTAGAACTTGCCGACGCAGAAGGCCGCGATCCAGATGGCGATCGACATCGGGACCCAGGTCGGCGAGGACTTCGGCAGCGTCTCGGACTCCCGGGTGTCGTCCAGCGGCTTGCGCATCTTCTTCACGACCCAGTACTCGGCCACGATGATGCCGCCGATCGGCGGGATGGCGACGCCGAGGATCGTGAGGAACTCGGTGAAGTGGGTCATGATCCCGACCGCGGACAGGAGGGTGCCCGCGATGCCGAGGACGATCGTGACGGCGCCGCGGTGGACGCGCTTGCCGAAGACGACCTGGAAGAAGTTGACGACGCCGAGCGAGGATCCGTACAGGTTCCAGTCGTTGATCTTGGCGGTGGACATCAGGACCACGATCACGCCGAAGGCGCCGGAGGTGGAGAGGACGATGTGCGAGACCTCGTTGCTCTTCACCAGATGGCCGAGGAGCACGCCGGTCAGTCCGACGATGTACTCGGAGAGGATCATCGAGGACGCGCTCTGCAGGAAGACGTGCGAGCCCTTCCTGTTGTAGCGGGTCATCTCCGGGGAGACGATCGCGCCCGTCATGTAGCCGCCCGCGATCGCGGTGGCGGCGACGGCCAGCGGGATCGTTTCGCCGGGCGGCGGCGAGTGGATCAGGTCGCTGAACGAGTGGTCGTCGAGCGTGGTGACGACGGACCAGGCGACCATCGCGAAGAACAGCGGGGTGACGATCTTCGCGAAGTTCGCCATGTACTTGAAGCCGAAGATCACCAGGGCGGTGATGGCGATCCCGGCGAACACGCACCACATCCAGGACGGCCCGCCGACCAGCGCCGAGACGCTGTTGCCGAAGATCGTGTTCTGGACGCCGAACCAGCCGACGAGGCTGACCGCGATGACGAAGCTGACCAGCGCGGAGCCGTTGCGGCCGAAGCCCACCCAGCGGGTCAGCATCGGGGTCGCGAGACCCTCACGCATGCCGGCCAGGCCGATCGCGAAGATCACGATCTCCAGGATCACCGCGCCGAGCGTGAAGGCGAGGAAGGCGTCGCCGAAGGTCATGCCGACGCCGATGGTGGCACCCAGCGTGAACTGCGAGATCGAACCGGACTGGGCCAGCCACTGGAGCAGCATGGACCAGAACCCGAACCGCTTGTCGCGCGGGACGCGCGAGAGCGAGTAGTCGTCGCTGCCGATGCTCCTGGCCTCGTGGACCACGGCGTCGGCCTGGGGGGCGGCTGCCATCAGGACTCCTGGGGTGTGCGGCCGAAGGTCTGCAGGTGTGCCAGCGACCCGTAGCGGTTGACGAGGTTGTCGAACTCCACCGCGTCGTGGAAGTCCAGGTGGCCGCCGCCGTAGGCCTTGGCGACCTCCACGGCGTAGCGGGCGGCCGACGCGATGTCGATCTCGTGACTCGCGCCGGTACCGCAGCCCGGCACCGCGGCGGCCGAGGTGATGGCCAGGCCGACGACGGGGGCGGCCGTCGCGGTGGCGGGCTGGAGGATCGAATTGATGTGGTGTGCACCGTTACCGTACGGCGTGATGTCCTGTGTGGTCACGGGATACGTGGCCAAGGGCTCACCGGTCACCACGGCCAGGAGCTCGCCCAGCTGCTCGCTGACCCGGAGCACCCAGCCCTCCTTGACGGTGGGCGACAGGGCCAGACCCTTGTGGTTGATGATCCGGTTGCCCTTGGTGGTGTCGATGGAGAGCACGGCCTCCATCTCGCCGGTCACCTCGTGCCGGTTCATGGTGGCGATGTCCACGGGCGAGCCCATGAACGGCACCGGGTCGTGCGGCTCGGTCGGCGCGTTCGGGCAGATGTGGGTGGCGACGATCACATCGCCGGGCAGCACATCGCCGCGGCGGCGCATGTCGAGCAGTTTGGCGGCGGTGGCGACGGCCGAGGCGGCGCCGTCGGCGTCGGAGACCATGCCGGTCACCTCGGGCCGGGCGCCGATGCCGCCGAGCCGGCCGACGACGCCGAGCGTACGGGCGTCGCCCCCGGCCGTACGGCCCCGGGAGCCGGGGATGCGGACCGTCACGAAGTCCGTCGAGCCCTGCTCGCCGGCGACCGTGGTGACCTGTGCGGACGAGCCCTCGGCCCCAGCCACGGAGTCGAGGTACTCGACGACCGTCTTGCCGTTGGCCTGGGGATCGTCCAGAAGACCGACGACGTCCAGTACGTACTTCAACATGGGGGGCCTTTCTCGCGCATCCGTCACACCCGTCCGGCGCCCGGCAGGGAGTGGGACGCCGGACGGGGTGCTGAGAGCAGATTCGGGATCGGATAGCGTTGAGCGCAACTGTTTCCCGTTATTTGCAACTCGGGAGGTCTGTGTATGGGGGTGGGTGAAGGAGCGGGGCTGGGTGCGTGCCCAGCCCCGCGACGCCGCCCCCCGTACGCAGACCCACCCCAGGGTCTGAAGGGTGAGATCGCGATGTCGGACTTCGATCTGGACCGGCGCACCCCCGCCGGAGCCCTGCAAACCGTCGACCGGGCGCTCCTCGTGCTGCTCGCGTTCGAGCGCACCAGACCCGACTGGGGCGTCACGGAAGTCGCCGAGGAGTTCGGCTGGGACACCTCGGTGGCTCAACGGCTGCTCGCCACCCTCGCGGGGCGCGGCTTCCTCGTCTCCGACCCGGCCACCCGCCGCTACCGCATCGGCCCCGCCGTGCTGCGCCTGGGCAGGCTCTGGGAGCGCTCCGGTTCGCTGGAACTGCTGGCCGGGCCGGTCCTGGAGGAGCTGCGCCGGGTCACCGGCGACACCGTGCTGTTCTGCCTGCCCGACAGCTTCCACATGCGGTGCGTGGCCGCCGAGGAGGGCGAGGCCGGGCCGCTGCGCTACTACCCGCTGGTCGGTGAGCTCTACCCGGCGCACGCCGGTGCGACCAGCAAGTCGTTCTACGCCTACCTGCCCGACGAGCAGCGCCACCGGCTCTTCCGGGGGCGCCCGATGGCCCGGTTCACCGACCGGACCGTCACCGATCCGGACCTGCTGGAGCAGGAGCTCCTGAAGGTCCGCGCCCAGGGGTACGCCTGGACGGTCGGCGAGTACGACACCGGCATCGCGACCGTCGCCGTACCGGTCTTCCTCGGGCGCGAACCGTACGGAAGCCTCAGCCTGGGCGGCGCGAAGGAGCGGTTCGAGGGAGCGCCGGAGAACCGTCTCGACGCACTGCGGCAGGCCGCCGGACTGCTGGAGAAGCGCCTCACCCACCCGCCACAGCGCCCGAAGCCCAAGGCCCGCCGCACCCGTACGTCCTGACAGGGGCGGTGCCCGGCCACACCCGCACGACCTGATCCGTAGAGAACCCCAAGAGGAACCCCGTGAATCTGCTCCTGCTCTCCAACTCCACCCAGCACGGCTGCGGTTACCTGGAACACGCCCTCGACACGGTCGCCGGCTTCCTGCCCTCCGGCGCCCGGCTGGCCTTCGTGCCCTACGCGCTCGCCGACTACGCCACGTACACCGCTCGCGTCCGGGACGCCCTGGAACCGGCCGGCATCAGCGTCCGCGGCGTCCACGAGAACGCCGACCCGGTCGCCGGACTCGCCGCGTCCGACGCCGTGTTCATCGGCGGGGGCAACTCCTTCCGGCTGCTGAGCGCGCTCTACCGGACCGGGCTGCGGGACGCCGTCATCGAGGCGGTGCGCGAGGGGCTCCCGTACATGGGGGCCAGTGCGGGGACGAACATGGCGGCGCCCACCCTCCGTACGACCAACGACATGCCGATCGTGCAGCCGCCGTCCTTCGAGACGCTCGGCCTCGTGCCGTTCCAGATCAACCCGCACTACCTGGACCCGGACCCGGACAGCACCCACAAGGGCGAGACCCGTGAGGAGCGGCTCACCGAGTTCCTGGAGGAGAACGACGTCCCCGTGCTCGGTCTGCGCGAGGGCTCATGGCTGCGGGTGGACGGGCGCCGGGCCCGCGTCCAGGGCGCCCGCCCCGCCCGGCTGTTCACCCGCGGCGCGCAGCCGCAGGAACTGCCGGTGGGGACGGACGTCTCTCATCTGCTCACGACCGCGCCGCGGTTCGACGCGCCGGTGCGCTGACCGTCAGCACCAGATCGGTCTCGCTCCGCGGCCCGTCCGCCGGATACGACGCGGGGCGTGCCCGCGGTGCGTAACCGGCGGCCGACCCGGCCAGGACGAAGCTGCCGTGGCCGGGAGCGGCGAGCGCGTAGCGGCCCTCCGCGTCCGTCGTGGTGAGGCCGGCCTGCCGGCCGTGCCGGTCGATCAGGGTCACATTGGCGCCGGCCACCGGAGTGCCGTCCGCCTCCAGTACACGGCCGCGGAACGCGCCGGAGCCGAGATGAGGGTGCGGGACGGCGGGCAGCGGACGACCGGCCTCGCGTGCGGCGTCATCGGCCGCGCTGCTCGCCAGCAGCACCGGCGCGGCGGCCTTCCGCTGCGACGGCAGGAACGCCGCCAGGACGAGACCGACCAGCACCGCACCGGTCGCGATCATGAACGAGGTCCGGAAACCCTCCATGCTGGGCACCGCGACCGGCCCCATCTGCACCGAGGTGTTGGCCAGCACCATGCCGATCACCGCGCTCGACACCGAGGTGCCGATCGAGCGCATCAGTGTGTTCAGCCCGTTGGCCGCGCCCGTCTCCGAGGCGTCGACCGCATCGATGATCAGCGCGGGGAGCGAGGAGTACGCGAGTCCGATGCCCGCCCCGAGCAGCACCGCGATCACGATGGTCTGCCAGGCGGCGCTCATCAGGCCGAGCCCCGCGCCGTAACCGATCGCGATGACCAGCATGCCGAGCATCAGGGACACCTTGGGGCCGTACCGGGCGGAGATCCGGGCGTACAGCGGGGCGACGAACATCATCGTCAGGCCGAGCGGGGCCACGCACAGTCCGGCGACCACCATGGACTGGCCGAGCCCGTAACCCGTGGACGTCGGCAGCTGGAGCAGCTGCGGAAGGACCAGCGAGACGGCGTAGAAGGCGACCCCGACCATGATCGAGGCGAGGTTGGTGAGCAGCACCTCGCGCCGGGCCGTGGTCCGCAGGTCGACCAGCGGTGCGTCGCTCCGCAGCTCGAAGACGCCCCAGAGTACGAGGACCAGCAGGGCGGCGGCGAGCAGACCGAGCGTGGTGGCCGAGGTCCAGCCCCAGTCACTGCCCTTGGTGATCGGCAGCAGGAAGAGGACCAGACCGAGCGAGAGACCCAGCGCGCCCGTGACGTCGAACCGCCCGGGTGCGCGCAGTGAGGTCTCCGGCACCGCGAGCACGGTCAGCCCCATGGCGAGCACGCCGAGACCGGCCGAGCCGAAGAAGAGGGTGTGCCAGTCGGCGTGCTGGGCGACCAGCGCGGCGGCGGGGAGCGCGAGTCCGCCGCCCACCCCGATCGAGGAGCTCATCAGCGCCATCGCGGAGCCGAGCTTCTCGCGCGGCAGCTCGTCGCGCATGATGCCGATGCCCAGAGGGATGGCACCCATGGCGAAGCCCTGGAGCGCACGGCCCACGATCATGATCACGAGGTCGTCGGTGAACGCGCATATCAGCGAGCCGATCACCATCACGGCAAGGCTGACCAGAAGCATCTTCCGCTTGCCGTTGAGGTCTCCGAGCCGTCCCATGATCGGGGTGGAGACGGCTCCGGCGAGCAGGGTCGCCGTCATCACCCAGGTCGCGTTGGACGGGGCGGTGTCCAGAAGGGCGGGCAGGTCCTTGATGACGGGGACGAGCAGGGTCTGCATCACTGCGACGGTGATGCCCGCGAAGGCGAGTACGGGGACGATCCCGCGGCCCGCCTTCGATGTCCGTGGATCAGGAAGCTCCGCGGCGGGCTTCTCGTGCGTCGTCTGTGGCATGCGTGCGGCCTCCGGGCGGCAAGAAGAGGAGGGGTGGGGCGGGAGAGCGGTCCCTGCGGCGGACAGCGCTGACCGCCAAGTACGTGCAGGTTGAAACCTTCCGTACGTCCGCGGTATTCCGGTGAATAGGGAAAGAACAGGTCAAGGCGACCGGCGGGGTCCCAAGTGGGGGCTCGCCTGACCTTCCGTCAGATTGGAACGTGTTCTACTCTTGCGCCGTTCCAGTGGCTGCGACCGGCGAGGATCCGCATGGGCATCGGAATCACCGAAGAGCACAGGGAGCTCGCGCTGGCCGTGCGGGGATGGCTGGCACGTGCCGTACCGCCCGCGGAAATCCGCAAACTGCTCGACGCGGACGCCCCTGCCGCCCCCGCCGCACGCCCCGCGTACTGGGACGGCCTCGCGGAGCAGGGGCTGCTGGGCATCCATCTGCCCGAGGCGTACGGAGGCGGGGGCGGCGATCTCCTCGACCTGGCCGTCGTCCTCGAGGAGGCGGGCCGCGCCGCGCTGCCGGGCCCCTACCTCGGCAGCGCCCTCGCCTCGGCCGTCCTGCACGCCTCGGGAGCCGGTGAACTGGTGCTCGACCTGGCGGCCGGTACGCGCATCGGGGCCGTCGCGCTCGGCCCCGGCACCCTCACCGCCGTCGCGCACGAGGACGGCCATCTCCTGGACGGCGCACTGCCACCGGTGCTCTCCGGTGCCGAGGCCGACCTGCTCCTGTTTCCCGCCACCTCGTCCACCGGCACCCGCTGGTTCGCCGTCGACACCGCCACCGAGGGCCTCACCGTGCGCCCGCACCGGAGCGCCGACCCCACCCGGCCCACCGCGGCGGTCCGCGCCGACGGGGTCCTGGCCCCCGCCGCACGCGCGCTGCGCGCCGACTCGGCTCTCGTCCGCGACCTCGCCGCCGTCCTCCTCGCCGCCGAAGCCTGCGGCACCGCGGCCCGCTCGCTGGACACCGCCACCGAACACGCCAAGGTCCGCGAACAGTTCGGCCGCCCCATCGGACGGTTCCAGGGCGTCAAGCACCTGTGCGCCGACATGCTCGTACGCGTCGAACAGGCCCGCGCCCTGGTCTGGGACGCCGCCCGGGCGGCCGGCGCGCCGGCCGAGGTACGGGGCCTGACCGCCGCACTCGCCGCCGCGACCGCCCTGGACGCGGCGTACGGCTGCGCCAAGGACGCCATCCAGATCCTCGGCGGCATCGGCTTCACCTGGGAGCACGACGCCCACCTGTACCTGCGCCGCGCCCTGGTGGCACGGCAACTGCTGGGCGCCGGGGACGACCACCGGCAGCGGGCAGTCTGCCTGGCCGCAGGCGGTGCGCGCCGCGAACTCGCCCTGGAACTCCCCGCGCACGCGGCGGAGCACCGCTCGGCGGCCCGCGAGGCCGTCGCCGCCGCCCGCGGGCTCGACCCGAGAGCCGCCCGTCGCGCCCTCGCGCCCACCGGGTACGCGGCCCCGCACCTGCCGGAGCCGTACGGGCTCGGCGCCGGGCCCGTACAACAGCTGGCTGTCCAACAGGAGTTGCGCGAGCAGGGCGTGAAGCTGAGCGACCTCGGGATCGCCACCTGGGTGGTCCCCTCCCTCCTCGCGCACGGGACCGCCGAGCAGCAGGACCGCTACCTCCTGCCCACCCTGCGCGGCGAACTCCTGTGGTGCCAGCTGTTCTCCGAGCCCGGCGCCGGTTCCGACCTCGCCTCGCTGCGCACCCGCGCCGAACGGACCCCCGAGGGCTGGCGGATCAACGGCCAGAAGGTGTGGACGAGCGCCGCCCAGTGGGCCGACCACGGCATCCTGCTCGCCAGGACCGACCCGGACGCACCCAAGCACCAGGGGCTCGGCTACTTCCTCGTCGACATGAAGAACACCGAGGGCATCGACATCCGCCCCCTGAAGGAGATCACCGGCGACTCCCTCTTCAACGAGGTCTACTTCGACGACGTCCTGCTCCCCGCCGACGCCCTCGTCGGCGAGGCCGGCGGCGGCTGGCAGGTCGCCCGCAACACCCTGGGCAACGAACGCGTCCACATGGCCGACCAGGTGGCCTTCGACACCGGTCTGGAAGCCCTGATCGACCGCGCCGAAGGGCTCGACGGCGCCTGCCGGACCCGGATCGGGGCGCTGGCCGCCGAGGCCCACGCGCTGGCCTGCATCGGGCTGCGCACCACGCTCCAGCAGGTCTCCGGCCTGGAACCGGGCGCGGGAGCCTCCGTACGCAAGCTCGTCCAGACCGTCCACCAGCAGAAGGTCGCCGAACTAGCCCTCGAACTCCTCGGCCCGGACGGGGCGGTCTGCGAAGGTCCGGGGGAGCGGACGGTGCACGGCTTCCTGATGTCCCGCTGCCTCACCATCGCGGGCGGCACCACCCAGGTTCAGCTCAATGTCGTCGCCGAGCGCATCCTCGGCCTCCCTCGGGACTGAAGGAACACCCCATGAAGGCATACATCGTCGGTGTCGGAATGACGAAGTTCGAGAAGCCCGAGACCCGCGACTGGCAGTACTGGGACATGGTCCGGGAGGCCGGTACCGCCGCCCTCACCGATGCCTCCGTCACGTACGAGGACATCGAGCAGGCCGCCGTCGGCTACTGCTTCCAGCCCTCCACCGCCGGGCAGCGCGCCGTCTACGAACTCGGACTGACCGGCGTGCCCGTCTACAACGTCAACAACAACTGCGCCACCGGCTCCACCGCCCTGATGATGGCCCGCCAGTTCGTCGAGGGCGGCGGCAGCGACTGCGTCCTGGCCCTCGGCTTCGAGAAGATGGCGCGCGGATCGCTCGGCGGGGGCGGGGCCGACGGCGGCGCGGGCGACTTCAAGACGTCTCCGGTGGCCCGGCACTACGGCATCATGGCCGCCGCCCACGGCTTCGAGATGACCCCGCCCACCGCACAGATCTTCGGCAACGCCGCCCGGGAGCACATGGAGCGGTACGGGACCACGGAGGCGCAGCTCGCCGCGGTCGCCGCGAAGAACCACCGCCACTCGGCCGGCAACCCGTACGCCCAGTTCCAGGACCCGTACACGGTCGACGAGGTCCTCGCCGCCAAACCGATCCACCGCCCCCTCACCCGGCTCCAGTGCTCCCCGACCTCCGACGGGGCGGCGGCCGTCGTCGTCGTCTCGGAGCGCTTCGTCGAGCGGCACGGCCTCGGTGACCGGGCCGTCGAGATCGCCGCCCAGGCCATGACGACCGACACCGACGCCTCCTTCGCCTCCGGGACCTGTATCGACGCGGTGGGGCTGCCCATGTCGCGGGAGGCGGCGCGGCAGGTGTACGAGAGGGCCGGCATCGGCGCCGCCGACCTCGACGTGATCGAACTCCACGACTGCTTCTCCATCAACGAACTCCTCACCTACGAGGCGCTCGGACTGTGCGGCGAGGGCGAGTCCGGGGCGCTCGTCGAGTCCGGCGCCACCACCCACGGAGGCCGCTGGGTGGTCAACCCGTCCGGCGGCCTGATCTCCAAGGGGCACCCGCTCGGCGCCACGGGCATCGCCCAGGCCGCCGAACTCACCTGGCAGCTCCGGGGGGAGGCCGGGCCCCGTCAGGTTCCGGGCGCCCGGACCGGACTCGCCCACAACATCGGCCTCGGCGGAGCGGCGGTGGTGACACTCCTGCGGCGCTGAGGCCTGGGTGGGGCCCGAGTCCTACGCCGCTGGACCGAGGCCGGGACGGTCCGGAAACCGATGTACGGGGCGCAGGGCGGCTGCGAGTATGACGCGCATGGTTGACGTCTCGACGCGCACACGCAGAACCGGCCCGGACCGGCCCCGTACCTGGGCGGTCGTACTCGCCGCCTGTACCGGCCAGTTCCTCGTGGTGCTCGACGTGTCCGTCGTCAATGTGGCCCTCCCGTCGATGCGCACCGACCTCGGGCTGAGCGCCGCGGGCCTGCAATGGGTGCTCAACGCGTACTCGATCGCCTTCGCCGGATTCATGCTGCTCGGCGGGCGGGCCGCCGACCTCTACGGCCGCAAGCGGATGTTCCTCGTAGGGCTCGGCCTCTTCACAGCCGCCTCCCTCGCCGGCGGACTCGCCCAGGAGGGCTGGCAGTTGCTCGCGGCCCGGGCCACCCAGGGGCTCGGGGCGGCCGTGCTCGCCCCCGCGACCCTGACCCTGCTCACCGCGGCCGTCCCCGAGGGGCCCGCCCGTACCAGGGCCATCAGCACCTGGATGGCAGTCGGCGCGGGCGGCGGCGCGGCCGGCGGACTCATCGGCGGGGTGCTCACCGACACCCTGTCGTGGCGGTGGGTCCTGCTCATCAACGTACCCATCGGGGTGCTCGTCCTGATCGGCGCCGCGCTGCGGCTGGCCGAGGGCCGGGCCGGTGAACGCAGCCGGCTCGACCTCCTGGGCGCGGTACTCGTCACAGCGGGCCTGGCCTCGGTCGCGTACGGCATCGTGCAGACGGAGGAATCGGGCTGGACCGCCCCGGCGACCCTCCTGCCGCTGCTGGCCGGCCTGGCGCTGATCGCCCTGTTCGTCCTGGTGGAGGCCCGGACCGGGAAGCCGCTGATGCCGTTGCGGGTGCTGGGGGCCCGGGCGGTGGCTTCGGCGAACGTGGCGATGTTCGTGATCGGCTCGGCCACGTTCTCGATGTGGTACTTCATGACGGTGTACGCGCAGAACGTCCTGGGGTACACCGCGCTGGAGGCCGGACTCGCTCTGATGCCCACCTCGGTGGCCATCGTCCTCGGCTCCAAGTGCGCGCCGCTGCTGATGGTCCGCACCGGCGCGAAGAACCTGGCGCTGATCGGCACGGCGATCGCCGCCGCGGGCTTCGGCTGGCAGTCCACGATGACGTCCGACGGCTCGTACCTCACCGCGGTCTGTCTGCCCGGCGTCCTGATGATGGCCGGCACGGGCCTCGCGGCCACCCCGCTCGCCACCCTCGCCATCTCGGGCTCGGCCCCCGGCGAGGCCGGCCTGGTCTCCGGGCTCGTCAACACCTCCCGCACGATGGGCGGCGCCCTGGGACTGGCCGTACTCTCCACGGTCGCCGCGGCCCGTACGGAGGGTTCGGCCGACCCGGTGGAGCTCACGGCCGGCTACGCGCTGGCCTTCCGGACGGCGGGCGGGGTGCTGCTCGGCGGACTGCTGCTCATGGTCCTGTGGCTGCCGCGCCACGGGTCGGTCAAGCGGTGAGGGCCACCCGTTTCAGAGCCACCCCTGCTGCCGGGCAGCCCTGACCGCCTCCATCCGGTTGCGCGTGCCCGTCTTCCCGATCGCCGCGGAGAGGTAGTTGCGCACGGTCGACTCCGACAGGTGCAGCTTGAGCGCGATGTCCGCGACCGTCGCCCCGTCCACCGAGGCGACCAGAGCGTCGCGCTCGCGCGCGGTCAGCGGGCTCGGTCCCGCGCTCAGCGCAGCGGCGGCCAGGGCCGGGTCGATGACGGTCTCCCCGGTCAGCACCCGGCGGATCGCCCCCGCGAGCTCCTCGACCGGGCCGTCCTTCACCAGGAACCCCGCAGCCCCGGCCTCCATCGCGCGCCGCAGATACCCCGGCCGGCCGAAGGTGGTGAGGATCAGCACCCGGCAGTCCGGCACCTCCTCCCGCAGATCGGCGGCCGCGTCCAGGCCACTTCGGCCCGGGAGCTCGATGTCGAGGAGCGCCACATCGGGCCGCGATGTCAGCGCGGCGGCCACGATCTCGTCGCCCGCCCCCACCTGGGCCACCACCTCGATGTCGGGCTCGAGTCCGAGCAGCAGGGCGAGCGCACCGCGCATCATGCCCTGGTCCTCGGCGAGCAGCACCCGAACGGACTTGGACGGACGGTGATCCTGCGGCATCTCGTTCACGGGGAACAGACTAGGGCGGGCGGTCGCACGTGGTGCGGTGTCTGCCGCGCGTGTGCGACGGCGCCGCAACCCGTGGGCCCGCCGGGCCAGCGCCTTCACGGTGCCGGGGGCGCGGCGCCGTCCTCTGCCCCCGGAACATCAGCCGGGAGCTCCGCCGTGACCACGAAGCCGCCTGCCGGTCCGGGGCCCGCCTCCAGGGAGCCGCCGGCCACCGCGAGGCGTTCGGTGAGGCCCTTCAGGCCGGTGCCGCCGATGCCGGGGGCGGGCGGGGCGGCCGGGGTCCGGCCGTCGTCGGTGACCGTCAGACGGACCCGGTCCGCGGTGCCCTCGACGACGAACGCGCAGGTGGTGGCGGTGGAGTGGCGGACGACGTTGGTGACGGTCTCCCGGACCACCCAGCCCAGCAGCGCTTCCGTCTGCGGCGCGAGCGGTGTGCCGGAGCGGCGGACGGAGGGTTCGATGCCGGCAGCGGTCAGCGCGGACCTGGCCCGGTCGAGTTCGGTGGCCAGACTGCCCTCGCGGTAGCCGGACACCGCCTCGCGGATCTCGGTGAGCGCCTGCCGGCCCACGGACTCGATGTCGGCGACCTGGGAGAGTGCCGCGTCCATGTCGCGTGGCGCGAGCCTGCGCGCCGCCTCCGATTTCACGACGATCACCGAGAGGGTGTGGCCCAGCAGGTCGTGCAGATCGCGGGAGAAGCGCAGCCGCTCCTTCTCGACGGCCGTCCGGGCCAGTTCCTGCCTGGTCGAGCGCAGTTCCATCACGGTCTCCGACAGCGTGAGGATCGCCGCAGTCACCGCGCCGGAGATGAACGTTCCGTAGCCCAGCGTCCACGGCGTCGACGTGCTGTCGTCGCGCCACACGGCGATCAGGCACGCGGCCACGGCGAGGCCGAGGAGCCCGGCGGCGAGCCAGCGGTGGCGCAGGATGGTTCCGCACGCCAGCGAGAGCAGGGGGAAGAACAGCAGCCAGCTGCCTCCGTAACCGATCGCCAGGCCGAAGGTGATGACGGCCATCGCGCCCAGCAGGACGTACGACACCGGGCTCTCGCGCTTCTCCTTGACGAAGCCCCGGAACACCACCGAGATATAGAGGGAGTTGAAGGCGAGCAGCCCGATGCCGCCGATCCACGGACTGGGGGTCTCGCCCTGGAACAGGTTGGAGAAGGAGCCCAGGCCCATCAGCAGCCAGGGCAGCAGGGCGTACGGCCCCGGCGGGCCGGGGCGGCGCCCCTCCCTCCGCCGTCGGCGCCGTTCCTTCCGTGCTTCTCTTCCGTTCCCGGACATGTCCACTCCCGTCACACGGTCCTCGCGGACCGACGGTACGAGACCACGGCGTACGAGCCGAACAGCAGGAGCCACGCGGTGAGCACGCCGACGGTCGTGACGCCGGGCGCATGGCCGTCCGTGGCCGCCCAGCCCAGGTCTGCGAACCGGTTGGCGGGGGTGAACCTGCCGACGGAGCGCAGCCACCCGGGGAGCAGTTCCAGCGGGAACCACAGTCCGCCGACGACACCGAAGCCCATCAGACACGCGACGTTGACGACCCCGGTGCCCTGCGGGGTGAGCCGGTAGCCGTTGCCCAGTCCCAGCAGGGTGAAGGGCAGGGCGCCGATCCAGAGCAGCAGGATCAGCGCGGCCCACTGCCAGGCGGCGAGCCGTACCCCGTTCACCAGACCGCCGGCCAGCAGCACGGTCAGGATCGTCGGCAGCACGGTCACCGAACCGCTGACGGCCCGGCCGACGACCGCGTGCGCGGGGGAGAGCGGGGTGATCCGCAACTGCTGGAGCCAGCCGAGGGACTTGTCGGAGGCGACGCCCGTACCGATCGACATGGCCGAGCCGAGCGCCCCGTACGCGGCCATGCCGACCATCGAGGCGGTCTTCCATCCGTCGACGCCGTCACCGCCGCCGATGTTCGTGAAGATCAGGTACATCATCACGGGCATTCCGGTGCCGAAGATCAGGAAGGTGCCGTCACGGAGGGTGCGGCGGATCTCGAGCACGACGTAGCGGTACATCAGACGGACTCCTTCGCGGGCCGCGGGGCGCCGGCAGCGGGCGCGGTGAGGGAGAGGAAGGCGGCCTCCAGGGTCGCCACGGACACCTGGAGGCCCCGGATCAGGCCGAGCCGGGCGAGCTCCACCACGGTGGCGTCCGAATCGTCCGTGTGCAGCACCGCCCGGTCGCCGGTCACCTCGACCGTCACGACACCGGGCAGCAGTTCCAGGCCCGCGGTGGACCGGCCCGCCAGATCGAAGGAGACCTGGCTGTGTCCGGCCGCGGCCTTGATGGCCTCGCCGCTGCCGTCCGCGACGATCCGGCCGCGGTCGACGACGACGATCCGGTCGGCGTTCTCGTCGGCCTCCTCCAGGTAATGGGTGGAGAAGAGCACGGTGTTGCCGCGCCGGGCGTAGGCCCGCATGGAGTCCCAGAACGTGTGCCGCGCCTCCACGTCCAGGGCGGCCGTCGGCTCGTCGAGCACGATGAGCTCCGGATTCCCGGCCAGCGCGACGGCGAACCGGACCCGCTGGATCTGGCCGCCGGAGAGCTTGTCGATCCGCCGGTTCGCATACTCCGCCACGCCCGCCAGGGCCAGCGCCTCGGTGACGGGCATCGGCTGCGGGTAGGTGGAGGCGACGAACGTGATCAGCTCGCGGACGGTGACCCGCTGGATGGGCCGCCCGTCCTGGAGCATGGCGCCGACCAGGCCCGCCCGTACCGCCTGTCCGGGGGTGCGGCCCAGCACGCGCACACTGCCCGCGTCCGGCTCGTTCAGCCCGAGCAGCAGGCTGATCGCCGTGGACTTTCCCGCACCGTTGCGGCCGAGCAGGGCGACGGTCTCGCCCCGCTCGACGGTCAGCCCGATCCCGTCCACGGCCCGCACCCGCTGCCCCGGCCTGCCGAAGGTCTTCACCACCCCGGTGAAGACCACCGCGGCCCCGTCCCCTGTCGTCTGCGTCATACATACGACGCTACGGAGCCCGGAGATGCCGCGGCAGAGGCGCATGTACGGACTCCGCGATGACAAATGTCATGGCCCGCAGCGGGGTGAAAACGCCACCCCACAGCCGATCTGACGAAACGTCAGCGGTCTTCACAAGTGCTGGGCGCTGCGTTATACATAGGGCCAACCGGCTAGAACGCGTTCTAGAACGGGCGTGGTCTCCGGTCCCCGCACGACCTCGGTGCGGCCGACGGTGCGGACGGCCGCACCGAGGTCTTTCACCGTCGAGGAGCAGCTTCCCCATGCCCATTGATGCCGAAAAAGCTCTCGCTGCCGAACCCAGGACCAGCCGGATCAGCTGGGACCACAAGGACGTCCAGCTCTACCACCTCGGGATCGGCGCCGGGGCCCGCCCCGACCTGGCCGACCCCGCCCTCGACCCCGGTGAGCTGCGCTACACGCTGGAGTCCCGGCTCCAGGTGCTGCCCTCCTTCGCCACGGTCGCGGGCGCGGCGACGGCCATGGCCGGTGGCCTCTCGGCACCCGGTGTCGACGTCGACCTCGCGGCCGTCCTGCACGGCGGGCAGAGCGTACGGGTGCACCGGCCGGTCCCCGTGCGGGGCAGTGCCGTGACGACCTCGAAGGTCGCCGCGGTCTACGACAAGGTCAAGGCGGCCGTGCTGGTACTGCGTACCGAGGCAGCCGACGACGAGGGCCCGTTGTGGACCAGCGACTCGCAGATCTTCGTGCGCGGCGAGGGCGGATTCGGCGGCGAGCGCGGCCCGTCCGAGCGAACGGCCTACCCCGCCATCGCCGGCAACCACGTGGTGGAACGGCCGGTCCGCCCCGATCAGGCGCTGCTCTACCGCCTCTCGGGTGACTGGAACCCGCTCCACGCCGACCCGGAGTTCGCCGCGAAGGCGGGCTTCGACCGGCCGATCCTGCACGGACTGTGCACCTACGGCATGACGCTGAAGGCCGTGACCGACACGGTGCTCGGCGGCGACGTGACCCGCGTCCGTTCCTACCGAGCCCGGTTCACCGGGGTGGTCTTCCCCGGGGAGACCCTCCGCATCGAGATGTGGACCTCCCCGAACCAGGTGCGGGTCGAGGTGCGAGCCGTGGAGCGGGACAACGCCGTGGTCCTCGGTGACACCTTCGTCGAGCACTCCTGAACCCGGACCTGACCCGAACCCGTACCCCGTACCGATTCCCGCAGCACCACACGCCCGTGAGGGGAGCCGCACCATGCGCGCAGCCGTACTGCACGAGATAGGCCAGGACAAGCTCGAAGTACTCGACGACGTCGAGGCGGTGGGCTTCGGCCCCGGCAAGGTCAGGCTCCGTATCCGGGCCACCGGCCTGTGCCACTCGGACGTCTCCGCGATGAGCGGGGTGCTGCCCCAGCCCGCCCCCTTCATCCCGGGCCACGAGGGCGCGGGCGAGGTCGTCGACGTCGGTGACGGGGTGACCGGGCTGAGCGCGGGGGACCGGGTGCTGGTCTGCTGGCTGCCGGCCTGTGGCACCTGCCCGGCCTGCAAGCGCGGCCAGACCCACCTGTGCCTCGCCGGTTTCATGAACGCGGGCACCCCCAACTTCAAGCGGCCGGGCGGAGATGTCTTCGGCTTCGCCGGCACGGGCACCTTCACCGAGGAGGTCGTCGTCGGCGCGGGCTGCGCGGTGCCGATCCCCGACGACGTGCCGTTCGAGATCGCCGCGCTGATCGGCTGCGGGGTCACCACCGGCCTCGGTGCGGCCATCAACACCGCGAAGGTGGAGGCCGGTTCGTCGGTCGCGGTGATCGGGTGCGGCGGTGTGGGCATCTCCACCATCCAGGGCGCCCGGGTGCAGGGAGCCGCCCAGATCGTCGCCGTGGACCCGGTGGCCTCGCGGCGGGAGGCGGCCCTGCGGTTCGGCGCGACCGAGGCCGTCTCGCCCGACGAGTTCGCCGACGCCAAACAGCGCATCACCGCGGGCGAGGGCTTCGACTACGTCTTCGAGGTGGTCGGCAAGTCGGTCACGGCCCGTACCGCGTACGAGCAGACCCGGCGCGGCGGCACCCTCTGCATCGTCGGCGCGGGGGCCATGGACGACAACTTCCAGGTCAACATGTTCGAGCTGTTCTTCGACGAGAAGCGGATCCTCCCCTCCATGTACGGAGGCGGTGACGTGCTCAGGTCGTACGAGCGGGCCATCGCGCTCTGGCGGGCCGGACGCATCGACCTGGAGTCGATGATCACTCACCGGGTGCGGCTCGACGGCATCAACGACGCCCTCGACCAGATGCGGACCGGCGAGTCGCTGCGTACCTGCATCGAACTCTGACCCACCGCGCCGCTCCGACCCGAGAGGATCCCGAGAACCGATGTCACTACCCCTGGACGGACTGTCCGCCATCGTCACCGGTGCAGGCCGCGGCCTGGGACGGGCCGAAGCGCTGGAACTGGCGGGGCTCGGCGCGGCCGTCGTCGTCAACGACTACGGACAGCCCGGCCGCGACGGCTCGGGCGAGGCCTCCGCCGCGCCCGCCGAGGAGGTCGCCGAGGAGATCCGCGCCGCCGGCGGCCGGGCGGTCGCCCACCTCGGCGACGTCTCCGACCACGAGCAGGCCCGCGCCCTGGTGACGCTGGCCGTCGAGACGTACGGCCGGCTCGACATCCTGGTCAACAACGCGGGCATCCTGCGCGACCGGATGATCTTCTCGATGACCGAGGACGAGTGGGACTCGGTCATGCGGGTGCACCTCAAGGGCCACTTCAACACCACACACTTCGCCGCCGCGCACTGGCGGTCGAGGTCCAAGGAGGCCGGCCGACCGGTCTACGGCCGGATCGTCAACACCTCCTCGGAGGCCTTCCTGGCCGGCTCGGCGGGCCAGCCCAACTACGCGGCGGCCAAGGGAGGCATCGTCGGGCTGACCACCTCCACCGCGCTGGCACTGGCCAAGTACGGCGTCACGGCCAACGCCATCTGCCCGCGCGCACGGACCCGGATGACCGAGGACGTCTTCGCGGGCTTCCAGGAACCCCAGGACGGGCGCCTCGACGCGCTCGCACCCGAGCACGTCTCACCGCTCGTCGGCTACCTCGCCTCACCGGCGGCCGCCAAGGTCAACGGGCAACTGCTCGTCGTGCACGGCGGCATGGTCGCGATCGTCGAACGCCCCCGGGTGGCGGCGAAGTTCGACTCGTCGAAGGAGACGTTCTCCTTCGACGAGCTGGACGAGCTGATCTCCCCGTACTACGAGGACCGGCCGCCGAACGAGACGTTCGCGGCCGCGGAGGTGCTCGGCCTCAGACGCGGCTGACCCGCCCGGGCGCAGAGGAGGGGGCCCCCCGCCCGCCGGCGGCGGGGGGGCGCCGCCCCCCCGGCGCTATTACAGGGGGGGGGGGGCCCCCCGCCCGCACCCCCC